>DATKUL010000001.1:300000-571825 GCA_035530615.1 Candidatus Paceibacterota bacterium | reverse complement strand
CCCTATTAATTAACGGCGCCGAATTAACCCCTATTAATTAACGGCGCCGAATTAACCCCTATTAATTAACGGCGCCGAATTAACCCCTATTAATTAACGGCGCCGAATTAACTCCTATTAATTAACGGCGCCGAATTAACTCCTATTAATTAACGGCGCCGAATTAACCCCTATTAATTAACGGCGCCGAATTAACCCCTATTAATTAACGGCGCCGAATTAACTCCTATTAATTAACGGCGCCGAATTAACCCCCATTAATTAATTGCTTCAAACGGTTACCAACGGCGCCGCGCGCGATCAAACGGTTACCAACGGCGCCGTCTCCCACAACTCTGCCTAAGTTCTACACAGGATATCAACAGGCAATTTGATAAGGCTTGCCACTTTAATTTGAACAATTAATAATGAAGGGCCATTTCCAAAGATATTTCGAGATAAGAATAGGCACGAAGTTTTTGAAAGCAAATCCCGCAATTTTGGATTCAAAAAATAATCAGGAAAATCCTTGATTTGGCCGTGGCTGCATATAACGCCTGGGTAGCCACCCAAATGCCCTTGTTTGTCAATGAATGGCTGTACACTTTCAACGCGGGTGGGGGCATAGTTTTAATTGGCAAAACGCCTGGCTGTCACCTAGGAATTACGGGTTCAAATCCCGTTGCCTCCACACCCGTATCGATACTCATTCGAAGTCATGGCATGAGTTTACTATGCACATAATGTTTATTGAGTGGTCAGCATCACTAACCGAAATTCGGATAGCCGTACTCATCCAAATTGTACTGAATGGCAAATAATTTCGGTGCCTTCTGATTACTCACTTCCAGCTTGTTCTGTCCGTATCTAAGTGGCTACGTAATTTTGCCAATTTCTACCTACGAGATGTCAAACCAATTGACCGTATTTGCGGATTGAGCGGAAAATAGAGTGCGGTCTTCAGTTATGCACCTTCGCTAAGTACTCCTCAAACATATTGTCTATTCGGTCGATTCCCATGCATAGATCTGCTAATGCCAACTTGGCAGAACTCTGAATCGGAAGAACGCGAGATACATTAACCTTGGCGGGATTCCCCCTTTCTACTCTTTGAAGGCTTGAGAATATTTGATTGAGAAATGTATTTCGATTCCAACGGCTCCGGTCCGGAACATTTGGGTCGAGGATCACTAACTTGCGGTTTGGATCGGAATTAAGCCATTTCGTGATGAGTTCATTTATGTGATCGTCACCGAATGAGTATCCAACTATGATTAAGTGACTCGTTTTTCGGAGTTCCGAAATGAATTCGGTTCTCAATTCCGAAAAGGGTCCTTGCGGCCTTAATTTTTCTCTTTTCCCATACACGACAAACGGAAGTGAAGGAGTTGAACTTGGATCGTCCATTATGACGATCGTGTCTTCGGGCATTAGCAGATTCGTCTTGAAGTCGGGATTCTTGCGTTCACCCTTGCCCCAATCAATCGAGCCGTGAAGTTTTATGAGTTGAATTCCCGAATCACACCATTCCATTTTCCATTTCTCATTCCAGCTGTCGATTCCCCTGCAAATCTTCACTCCCTGATTCTTCGCTACTGTCTCGATTGTGAGATCATAATTGATCGATGCAATCGTGATTCTTCCAGTCTTGCCAAGATCTATCAGCGGCTCAAGATATTGGATAGGTGAAGAATCCGAAAGCGCGAGTTGCTTTTTTAATTGACGAAGTAGTTCATCCATAAGTGTGGAGTACTGATTACCGTCAATCCCCATTTTGTAATGTTGTTCCATAAAACCTTTGAGTCCTTGTTCAAGTTTTCCGCCCATAAGACCAGATTCATTGAGTACTCCTTGTCGCACGTCCTCGACCCAACCGGGATTCCACACTGAGCCTTGGTCAAGTAAATCAATCGCGGGATCCCAGTTCTGAATAAATGGAACCAATTCAATCGTCGTGCGGTTACTGAGTAATTCAACTGCGCTCACTACGGATTCGATATCTGGCATTGTTTTAGGATTCAATCCCGATTTACCACGATGACCAATCATGGTTGCGACGACGTAGTTAATGACTCGACGGAGACTAGCATTCTGGATCGTGTTATTTATGTCCCCAACGATGTGCTGAGTCAACTCGCTTGCTAGAGGTAAGCCAGCGTCCCTAGAGGCTCCCGCTCCTAACAAAAAAAGAATACCTCGATCCAAGTATCGAACCTCCTTCTGAGATATGCGCGCATCTTCGCGTCATGCCCTCGTGAAGGTACAGAACTTCCTCGTTTTACGCCAGAGCCACCCTGGATTCCCAGTGCCAGTTACGTCCCTCCGGGGGCACTTTTTGCAAAGACTAGCTGAGGCCTCGACTTTCTAGATTCCTGAAGTTCGTATTCTGTTTACGAGGCGTAATGACAAGGGCCTGCTTCCGTCAATTGGGAAGTACTCCATCCTCCAGTATTCCCTTGAATTCCCATCATTTAAGCCACACGATTCCGGATTGAATCGATCAAGTGCTAGAGCTCTTCATCTGATAGGACGAAGTGGAGTGCCCATATCTTGAATCTGAGATCAAACGAATTTATTAATCAAAACCGATCGTTCGAAGCATTCAAAAGAGGGAAATTATCGTATATCGTTTCCAAATGGTCTCTTCTACAAATATATCGAGTTTGTTCACTGCGATTAGTGGTTTTGATACCATTAGCGTCGCGGACTATCAAAGAAATTATAGTTGGAATTCCAATAATATTGAAGAATTGTGGTCGGATCTACTTTTAGTGACAAGTGACAGGAAGTCACACTTCCTTGGAAGTCTAATTCTACAGATTGATGCCGACAATCCGGTTAAGTGTGAAATTGTTGATGGGCAACAGAGATTGACCACGATATTTATCTTGATGGCAAGACTTCGGGATGAAGTTAGACGGTTGAGTTCCCAAACAATACGTGCGAGTTCAGCGACTGAACGAGATATTCCCGTATTATCGGAAATTGAAAAATTCCTCTACGTGGGGAGTAGCACAAGATCCAAATACAATTCCAATTTACTGATCAAAACCCATTTTGATGAGGCGCTTAAGCCAGAATCTGGTTTTCCTGTTATCCCAAGAAACAACAATGCGATCCCGCGGCGAGATAGTAGCGAAAGTCGAGGAATCACTCTTGATTTTCGAAAGGCATATTGGCAAATCAAGAAATTAGTGGAGGATGATCTCACCGCTCATGTGGCGGAAGAGGAGAAGTTGCTAAGAATAAAAGCTCTCGCAGACGGACTTGTTATGCACATGAATGTGTTGCCTATTATGACAAGTAGCACCGGTGAATCTCTTGATGTCTTCATGACTATTAATGATCGTGGACTCCCACTTGGAGTTTTTGATTTAGTCCGTGGATATATTCTTACTACGACCACCGCTAATCTTCCGGAAACCCAAAGACTCGCAAAATTTCGCCAGGTGCACCAAGAGTGGGAAGTGGTGCTCACTAATATTGCTGGATCGGATCCTGATAAGTTTCTTCGACATTTTTTGCTTTCGATTCAACCCAGGAAAGTGACGTCTCGCGCAATCTCCAGTACTGCTATTGGACTTATAGGAGATGTGAGGGGCGGTAAGACTCCCTCGCAGAACGCTGATGATCTGTGGTCTCAAATTCAGAGCGCAAGCCTTATTTACAGTGACCTAAAAACACCCCCTGTAGGCAAGTGCCAAACACAGTTACACGCACTGAACATAATTGCCGATAGTTATCGTGTCTTGCTTCTTAAGGTTTTGGATCCTGCAATCGCTCTATCCAAGAGACATCAAGAGGAGATAGTGGGTTTGGTTTTTCGCGTTGCATTGAGTTGGCCGATTCTAGGGCGTAATGCTCAAGTGCTAGAAGGGGAGTTCCAAACTATTTGTCAAAAGCTAAAATCAGTACAAGATGTGGGAGAAGTAGTAGCCGATTTAACTGCTCTCGCCCCTACGGCCGCGGATGCGCAGGGTTATTTTTCTGACGGCATAAGTTCAGCGTGGGCAAAAGCGATGTTGCTAAGTATTGAAGACGCGATAAGTGGTCGAGCCGTAGTGCTCAATCCAGAACATTATCAGATTGAACATATTGCTCCTCAGACTGCTACCCCCCATTGGGAAGCGGTACTTCGCCTCACTGGTGAAGATTATAAGGAGATGATCGAGCGACCTGGAAATCTAACGCTACTAGATGCCCCGATTAATAGACAGATACAACAGCGCCCCTTTAAGGATGCATCTGGCGTTGACAAAGTGAGTGAGTATGCCAGATCTAGAACCAATATGAGTAGTGACCTTGCTACCTTACCGTCTTGGGAAAACCTTTCCATCGAAAGACGTACTAAATGGTTCATGGATCAAGTTAATAAACTGATAAATTCAAGTTCTGGCACAATTGAGACCTTTTCGACATGGTTGGTGAGCAACCCGTGAGTGTCTAATTAACCATGGCTTTGGAGATCTGGCGCGGAGTGTTGATCCGCAATGACGTACAGGCGGATTCGATCTTCAATTGGGTCAACATTTCAAAATGAGACTCGACTCCCAGTGCCCAGTTTCGTCCCCTCGGGCGCACTTTGGGATTAGCATTTTTCTTGTCTACATGGCCTTCTTCTATTTTTTTGCGAACTAACTATTAGAGTTCGGTAATGACTAAACGCGCAGTACTCATAACAGGGGGATCTCGAGGCATCGGGGCTGCCATCGCTCGCGAATTCGCGGGGGCTGGTGATCGCATTGCTATTCATTACGTGTCGTCGAATGCGGATGCTGAGAGCGTCGTTAAATCTCTATCAGGTGAGGGCCATATCACCGCCCAAGCTGATCTGCGCGAGCCTCAGGCAATCCGAACAATGGTTGACCACGTCGCTCACGAATTTGGAAAAATTGATGTGCTCATCAACAATGCCGGTATCTTCATTGACCATCCCATCGAATCTACAACCTATGAGGAATGGCAACGTGCTTGGGAGCAAACTATAGGAGTGAACCTAATTGGCGCTGCTAATGTCTCTTGGTGCGCATTGCAACATATGCCTAAAAACGCTGCATCACGTATTGTAAACATTGGTTCACGAGGGGCTTTCCGTGGAGAACCAGCGAGCCCCGCATATGGTGCATCTAAAGCTGCAATCGTCGCTTTTGGTCAGTCCATTGCGAAGGCATTGGCGCCGATGCATATTGGTGTCACAACATTGGCGCCAGGATTTGTTGAAACTAAAATGGCGTCGAGATTGTTAGATGGCCCCGAGGGCGATGGGATTCGTGCTCAAAGTCCATTTAATCGTGTTGCAAAACCAGAAGAATTGGCAAAAGCTGTTTACTTCCTGGCGTCTGCTGATAGCGAATGGGCAAGTGGTGCAGTTTTGGACTTCAACGGAGCATCCTATTTACGTATGTAATTTACTTCGCTAATTCACGTAATCCATTGAGTAAACGGGTGACGTCATCGAATGTACTGTAGGGCGCTAATCCCACACGCACCGCGCCAGAATCACCAAGTCCAAGTGCTCGGGAGACCTCGAGTGCGTAGAAATTTCCAGCGGGGGCATTTACTTTCTGCCTCGACAATTGCCTAGATACCTCAACGCCTTCTAAGCCCATGAGCTTGAAATAAATTGTAGGAGTGCGTTTAGACGCATGACCATACGTGCTCACACCGGGTAGGGACTTAATTTCATTTTCCATGAGCCTAAATAGATCTTCTTCGTACTTTTCTAGTTCCTGCATCGAATGAATGATTCTCTGCCGTCGATTTGGTTGATCGCTTTCAACCAAATTAGCAATGTAGTCAATCGTGGCGGTACAACCAGCCATAAGTTCGTATGGGAGCGTTCCGAGTTCAAAACGTTCGGGAACTGCTCCTGTAGAAGGTAATAATTTGTCATTATCCAAGGTCTCTAGTAATTCTCGTTTTGCGGCTATGGCAGCACAATGAGGACCAAGCAATTTATAGAAAGAGAATCCATAAAAGTCCGAGCCCATAGCCTGAATATCAACCGAAGTGTGAGGAGTCAAATGAACTCCATCTACGTAAAGCAGTGCATTTGCCCTGTGTACTTCAGTAGCTATTTCTCGAATATTGGGCCTTGTTCCCAAGGTATTCCCCGCACCGGTTACGGCAACCAAGCGTGTCTTGTTACTGAGTAATTCAGAAATTGCTGAAGTAGGCAATTCCCCGGTCTCGATATCAAACTTAGCCCATCTAACAACCGCTCCTACCGATTCCGCTGCTTGAATCCACGGCCGGATATTCGAATCATGATCGAGTGAGGTGACAATGATTTCATCATCAGGTTTCCAGGTTTTGGCCAATGTCCTCGAAAAGTCATAGGTGATCTGGGTCCAGCTTCGCCCATAAATTACGCCATTTGGATCGGCATTTATCAAATCCGCGACCGCATCGCGAAAATTAATAACTATTTCTTCCGCGTTTCTTTCAGATTCGGTTGTGAGATTCCGGTTTGAGATTGGCTTAGTGATTGCATCTGATATTGCCTTACCAATTTGGGATGGAACTTGGCTTCCTCCGGGACCGTCAAAAAAAGCAATTCCAGAATTTAACGCGGGAAAGTCTGCTCGAATCTTCCAAACATCGTAATTCACGTAGGTAATTGAAGTCGTTATCGGGCCTGAAATCAACAGCAGTTCTTTGACCACCTCGCGATCTCTAGAGAGCCTTTTGGCTCCTGTCAGCGACATTGATAGTGTGGGTTAGGTCCCAGATGCCATTTACGACATGTAGTTGTCTTACCCAATTCCTTCAAACTGAGGAGCAATAAATAGTGGCCGACAGTAAATCCATAATTGAATCCAATGACGAACTTGCCCAATTGAGTGCTGAGTTCTTTCAACTCCAACATAGTGCGGATCCGTTCAGTGCGACGCTGTTGGGTGTCTCTGGCTTTGATGGTTTAGTTCCAGATCCCAGCCGTGCAGGCTCAGCTGCCAACGTTGCCAAATTCGCGAATCTCGAACGACGGCTGCACGCTATCGATCCGACCGGATTGAACTCGGTTGACCGGATCAACCATGCTGTTCTCGGCCGACTCGCCTGGGGTGCTAGGTCCGACCTTGAGCATGGACTCTGGGAGACGGGTGCGTCAGCGAACGGATATTCCTCGCCGCAGGCAATGATGTTTATGTCAGTCCCCACTGCATCTATTACTAATGCGGCGGGTGTTGAAGATTACATTCGGCGCTTGGAGGGCTTACCCGCTTTTATAGACGCGATTCTCGACCGGTACCGGCAGGCCAAGTCGGATGGTCGAGTACCTACGCGCGTTGGCGTTGGTCAGGCCATTGACCAACTCACTGGACATCTTTCATTGAGTCTGGCCGATGACACGTTCTTGAGTCTTAAGTTGCCTAACGAAGTGAATCACGATCAGGTTAAGGCTCGGGCATCGGAAATCATTGCCAAGTTCATTCGCCCTGCCTTGCAACGATTACTCATTGGTCTGCAGGATGAACTCCTACCAGTCGCTCGCCCTGATGACCAGGTTGGTATTCGATTTGTACCAGGTGGTGAAGAGGGATATCTCGCGGCAGTGCGACGACACACCACAACTGATCTGACCCCAGAGGAGATTCACCAGATCGGACTGGACTGCATAACCGACCTGCAGGTGGAGTGGGCTGACTTGGGTAGCCGAGTTTTCGGCACCAGCGATGTCCCTGAGATTCTCTCTCGCATGAGGGACGATCGGTCGATGCGATTTACTGAAAGTTCGCAGATCGTCGACACCGTCACGGATGCGTTGCGTCGCGCAGAAGAGGTCCGAAATAACTGGTTCCCCGTCTATCAGATCGCCGACTGCATTATTGAGGAAATTAATCCGATCGAAGCCGGTAATGCCGCGCTCGCGTATTACCGGCCTCCCGCAGGTGACGGATCTCGCCCCGGCGCGCACTGCGTACTTACCGCTTCCCCGCAGGATCGGTTCATCTACGAGTACGAAGCACTGGCATTTCATGAGAGCACGCCCGGTCACCACCTGCAGATTTCAGTTGCGCAGACTCTGACTCATTTGCCCGACTACCGCCGATTTCTCGACGCGGAAGTGTGTGGTTACGTTGAAGGCTGGGGTTTGTACACCGAACGTCTAGCTGACGAAATGGGTCTGTACACCTCGGACATCTCCCGACTCGGCATGTTGTCCTTCGATGCGTTGCGAGCCTGCAGACTGGTGGTCGACACGGGTATGCACTACCTCGGTTGGTCGCGTGAGCAGGCCATGAAGTTCATGTGGGAGAACACTGCAACTACACATGCCAACGTTCGGAACGAAATCGACCGTTACATTTCCTGGCCGGGGCAAGCCCTGGCTTACATGATCGGCCGCCGCGAGATTAGCCGACTTCGAACGATGGCTGAGGATCGACTCGGGTCGCGGTTTGATATCCGCGCTTTTCACGGCGCCGTGCTTGGTAATGGTGCCATACCCCTTGGAGTTCTGGAGCAGGTCGTTTCCGAATGGATCGACGCCGCGTCTTTGTGATGGTTCACATCTTCTCGAAACTGTCTCGACACATGAGAGACCTATGTCGTGGAACAGGACACCTCCAGGCGCACATGAAATATGGTAAAAAACGAGGCATCTTTTTCGCTTCGACAATCCTAATTTTGATTTTAGGGTGCTCTCTTTCTGTCACAAGTATCGCCTCCGCTACTAGTACATCAAAGGTTGTGAAGAGAACCACGACATTCGTTGGAGGAGACCTTCATACCTTAACTTTTACCAAAAATGGTCTCTTCGTAACAGGACATCAAGCTGGGAGTAACTCCACTGATGAAGGAATCAAGTGGAGGAACATATCTTCAATTAATAACGCTGACATCATGGCGTGGGCGACCACTAATTTGGGTTATCTTGCCGGTGGGCACAATGGGCTATTTAGATCAACAAACGGCGGGAAGACTTTCACGCGTTTTGACTTTTACCGCAAAGCATCCGATATTCATTCTCTAGGAGCTGCGGGCAAAATTGTTTATTTGGGATCTCCTCAAGTTGGGTTACTTCGCTCGATTGATAATGGCAAATCTTGGAAAGTTGTAAATTCAAAATTTGGACAGGGTCTTATGGGTTCAATGTTGGTTGATCCGCTCAATCCATTACGGGTGATAGCCCCCGATATGCGTAACGGATTGGTTGTAACAACTGATGGCGGTAAGAGTTGGGTCCGCTTCGGTGGACCGCAAGGCGCAATGGCAATTGATTGGAATCAGAAGAATCGTAAGGAAATTGTTGCACTTGGAATGGGCATTGGTGGAGTTACAAAGGACAATGGGAAAACGTGGAGTGCTTTCTCGGTCCCAATGGGTACATCCGCGATTGCATTCAACGTAACTGGTTCGAGAATCTTCGTTGCGACTTTAGTTGGAGAGAGAGCTTCAATCCTGAGCAGCGACGACTTGGGAAAGCATTGGGCTTAGCCGCCTAAACCCGGCCTCCAAATGGCATCATGCCATCGACGCTGTACATATTGGAATAGCGCAATCCGCTCCTGGTCGAGCGTGCTTCCCACACCATTCCATTTCCAGCATAGATTGACATGTGGTGAATTGAATTAACTTTGCCATCATATGAATAGAACAAGAGATCGCCCGGTTGCAAATCAGAAATTGCTACATGCTTTGTATAGCTGTAGTAGAGAGACGCGTTTAGACGATCCCAGTTTGGCCACCCTAGCCCTGCGTACCGGTAGGCGGCGTACACGAGTCCCGAACAGTCGAAGGAGTTCGGTCCTTCCGCGCCCCAAACATATGGCTTACCCGCAAGAACCTGATTTTTGGCGAACTCCACCGCTTTGAGTCGTTGTGACTCACTTGTCCTAAAGGTGCTTCGACCTGCAACTCCTCCACTCTTCCAAATTTTGGACTGCCCAGCAGTCGTGGAGGCTTTTTTAGCGCGCGCTTCCTCAAGTAAAGCGAGTTGACGACGTTGTTCCAAAGTGACTCGGACTCTCTTTGCAGACTCAAGTTCCTTCAGGAGTTGATCTTGCACTGCTTGGAGTTTGTCCACTTCATCTTGTTGTTGAGCACGTGCGGCTTCAGCCACCCTCTTTGTCAAGGCAACTTGAACCGTGGCAACTTCCTGGTCCCGCTTCGCTGCATCAGCGACTCGTTGTGCCGCTTTTGCAGCAGTTTCTGCACTCTTAAATCTAAGAAGTGCTTGAGAGTTTCCTTTCCCAAGATTTTCAAGGGTAGAAAGTCGATCAACAAGATCTTGAGGGCCATTTGAACTCAGAACGGCCTCGAAGTCCGTAAATCCACCACCGTCAATAAACGCGTTGACCGCTAGCTTTCCAATTTCTCGGTGCGTTGCAGTAACCACTGCTGAGGCATCGTTTGCATATTTCGTAACTAATACCGCCCGTTTCGCGGTTTTTGCAAGTTGGGTCTTTGCCTTAACGTATTCCCGATGAGTCTCCTCAACGATAGCTCCAAGTTGATTCAAGGTCTTTTTTGCTTCAAGTAGTTTGCCATTGGCTGCATTCGCGTTGCTTCGTTTAAGCGCTTCGGCCTTCTTTGCCGCTTCTATTTGGGCAAGAGTTGGCTTTGGTGTCTTGGCGTAACTGCCTCCGCCGGAACTCGTAGATAGCAAAATGGCGAGCAATGTGAGGAGAGTAAATTCGCGGAGTCTTGGTTTCATATCCTCTTCGCTCCGATGAATGGCTTGTATCCGAACATTAATGTGAAAGGCACAACTTCAACCTTTTTACCCGCCCGCGGCGCCTGCACCATTTTTCCGCCCCCCATATAGATTGATACATGGCTGATCGGCCTACCGAAGAAGAGAAGATCGCCGGGCTTTAACTTCTTGTAAGAAACTAACTTCCCATACCTGAATTGGACGGCTGCGGAGTGTGGCAGCGAGACTCCCGATCTTTGGAATGACCGCAAGGTAAGACCCGAACAGTCCCATCTGGTCGGTCCCGCACCTCCCCAGACGTAGATGTCGCCGATTTGTTGTAAGGCATATTGCAACGCTTTGGATCCACGAGAATTATCACCGACATAACCTTGAGCATATTTTTTGGAGGTTTTCAAAATTTCACTTTGAGAAGCTTTCTGCCTCTTAATCAAAAAAACGCGGTCAGAAGTCTTGAGGGACTTGAGTATCTTCTCACTCTTTTCAAGTGCGTTTTTTGCAGTAGCGACCTCGAGATTGAGTCGTGCTTGTTGAGATCTCAACTCGGCGGTTTTATCGCGTATGACAAGTTGGCTCGCAGCAAGCCGCTGTTGCGAATAGGCTAGTTTGCGCACTTCGTTGGCGTATCGCCGATTGAGAACTTCTAGGGATGAAGCGTCGGAGAGGTAGCGACTTGGGTTTTTCGAAAATAGAAGCCCGATTTCTTCACCGAGACCATCTTGTTTGTATCTCTCAACTGCAATTTGAGCGAAATACTTCTTTGATGAGTCCACTTGTTTGCGCACCGAGGCCTCGCCCGATTTTAGATTCCTACTTTCACGCATCAAATTCGTAATCTTTATCTTTGCCTCATTAGCCGCTTCAAATTTTTCGGCCGCGAGTATTCGGAGGCGATCGATCTCTCGCTGCACCGTGAGAACATTGGGTGCCGCATGCGCCGGGGTCGTGAGCGAGGAGAAGAAAATGGCGAGCGTGACAAGCATTGCGCGCTTCATGCTTGACTTAATAATTCAGAGTGGGATGTGGAAGGAAGAGCCAATAAATTGAACACAGTAGTTCCATTTCTCGTAAGTGGAGTAATGCACGAATTACGAGAGAGTGACTATGTTCTGGAGACCCCCAATTGAGGCAACGATAGTGAGAACGAATATTCTTGAGGCATGCTTTGGACGAAGCTGCGCCAATCAGGGGTGCCTCTGATGACCTTTATCGATTTGAATATGCGGGGCACAAGGTGTTTACGTCCGAGGAAAAGGATTAAAAATACAGCCCCGACACAAACCTCTTGAAGACCGTCATTCGCGTGTGAGGCTTCTACCAATGATCCAATGCCTTGTTGAGGGGCGGGATTCGTCATATTTACTAAGGCAGATTCCTTTGGGGTGTGACAAGCGTTAATTACAGAAAAACTAAACGATAGCGTCGCCAAAATTAAAACAATGGCAGCCGACAATTTAGGAGAGGCCTTATGGGCAAGTCGCACTAGAGGACTTTAGCAAGGTAGAACACCTGTGTCTCGCACATAATCCTGAGAAATTGATTAGGCAATGAAATATTGCGTCACATCACGCTTGTTTAACATCTTCTTCATCTGTGCGATCTGGGCCGTTTGAACAGCTTCGATCTCCTTTGCGAGAGTAGAGACTTCGCTATTTGAGCTATCTTGAATCATAAGAATCATATGAAGCGCGCCTTCATGATGGACGATCATGCCTTGAAGCCAATAGGCATCAAACGCATCTCCGCTAAATCCTTGAAGGGTTTGGAGCTCAGAATCTGAAAGCATCCCGCCCATTCCTGAGCCCATGCCGTGGTCTGTATCCAGACCGGCATTTGTTGATGAGAGCCAACCTCTCATTTTAACAATCTCACTCTCTTGGCCGTCACGAATAGCCTGGGCAAGAGCAAGTAATTCACGGTCTTTTGAGGTCGTTAACGCAAGATCAGAGATATCAACTGCCTGCTGATGGTGAGGAATCATCATTTGAAAGAACATCACTTCATTTCCAGTGAAAGAGCCGAGTGAGTCATATGATGCAATTCTTGAGTTGTGCATCCCCATCATGCCATCGTTATATACGCGACCATTGATGTATGGCATAGCAAGAATCGATACTGCGAAGAGTAAAACGAAAATAATTCCAGCTAAAACACCAGTCTTCTTATCGATGCTAATTTGCACTCGTTCTCCTTCTAGCGGTGATCAAAAGGCTAGCACCCGAATGGAATTTAGGCGCAATCTGATGCGTTGACTGTCTTTCGCAGCAATTACATGAAGGTTAGCCAAGTAATAGACTTACTAAGTGAATTCAATTGGACTCACGCAGAGTGAGGCAGAGCGTCGCTTACTCACTGATGGCCCGAATTTACTTCCGAGCGCGAAACCTAAGAGCTTCCTACAGCAATTCTTCTTAGTATTACGCGAGCCGTTGCTTCTTCTACTTCTCTGTGCCGGTGTAATCAACTTTGCACTCTCAAAGATTCTTGATGCATCGATTTTGATGCTTACCGTATGTATTGTGATAGGCATATCGCTTTACCAAGAACGTCGTACAGAGAGAGCACTCATCGCACTTCGGGATCTCTCCTCTCCTCGGGCACTTGTGGTCCGAGATGGAATTGAAATGAGAATTCCGGGGAAAGATGTGGTTCGTGGCGATCTCGTCATACTCAGCGAAGGCGATCGAGTACCGGGTGATGGTCAACTATTAATCGCCTCGAATCTAAGTGCAGATGAGTCAATGTTGACTGGCGAATCTTTATCGGTAATCAAGAAGACGGGCGATTCGATCTACTCGGGGACATTAATTGTGAAGGGTTTTGGTCGAGCCACCATTCAGGGAACGGGTGCAAAAACCGAGTTGGGCAAAATCGGTACAGCACTCCAAACAATTGAGATTGAAAGAACCCGCCTGCAAAAAGAAGTGGATCGAATCGTTCGGGTGGTCAATATTTTGGCGATCACAACCGCAGTATCTGTGTTTGTCATCTATGGACTGACTCGCGAGGATTGGACGCAAGGTGCCCTTGCAGGTATCGCGGCGTCAATGGCCTTAATACCTGAAGAGTTCCCGGTCATCATGCTTCTTTTTCTAACAATTGGTGCCTGGCGGCTCTCCAAGAAGAAGGTGATTACACGCAGAGCACCTGTGATAGAAACCCTTGGTTCAGCCACTGTCATCTGTGTTGATAAGACCGGCACGCTCACGATGAATCAGATGGCGGTTCATGAAATAAATGCAGACGGTCAGTTGCACGAACTAAATGGCGGAGAGATCCCGAGTAAGCATCGGGAAGTGATTCAGAATGCTCTACTGGCATCCCCGATTAGCCCCTTTGATCCTATGGACAAGGCCTTTCATGCCATCGCTTCCCAGGATGAAGGTTGGGAGTTAATCCACGAGTATCCAATTTCCGATGAATTGCTCGCCGTCTCGCACGTGTGGAAATCGCCTACGAATGAGCATCTGGTAGTTGCCACAAAGGGAGCGCCGGAGGCGATAGCGAGTTTGTGTCATCTCGACGATCATGGAGTTCAAGCCATTATCAAGGATGTGGACGACGCGACGAAACGAGGTTTCCGCGTACTCGGCGTAGCGAAAGCTGAGTTTGACTCTCACGTCAAACTTCCAGATTCACCAAGGGATTTTAGATTTGTATTTCTTGGTCTAGTACATCTGCACGATCCGGTTCGACCAGGAGTACCTGAGGCGGTCGCAGAATGTGCTCGCGCGGGAGTTCGTACAGTGATGGTGACAGGCGATTACCCCGGAACCGCGCTATCGATCGCCGAAGAAGTCGGCATAAATTACGAAGCGGGAGTGATTACAGGCGCCGAAATACTCAAACTAACCGACGCCGAACTCGCAGAGCGAATCAAAACCGTGAGTGTCTTTGCTCGAATGGTGCCAGAACAGAAGTTGCGACTGGTGCGCGCGCTCCAACTTAACGGCGAAGTGGTGGGAATGACTGGCGACGGAGTCAATGATGCGCCCGCACTTCGTGCCGCTGATATTGGAATTGCTATGGGTGGACGTGGTACTGACGTTGCTCGTGAGGCGGCATCAATGGTAATTACTGATGATGATTTCACCTCAATTGCTGGAGGAATACGTCAAGGTCGCGGAATTTATGCTAACTTACAAAAGGCCGTCTCCTACGCACTAGCAGTGCACGTACCAATTTTCGGAATGGCACTTATTCCAGTTTTTCAAACGAATTGGCCACTTGTGTTACTTCCGGCGCAGATTGCCTTCTTGGAATTAATAATCGACCCAGCATGCTCAGTGGTTTTTGAAGCAGAAGAACCAGATCCTGGGATTATGGATCGCAAGCCTCGAAGCGTGGATGCAACAATATTGAATAGACAGATTCTGGGTACCGCAATTGTTCAAGGTTTGGGGGTTCTTGTCACCGTTCTGCTCGTGTACTTCTGGGCATTGAATACGGATAGGAGCGATGATCAGATAAGAACCCTTAGCTTTGCAACTCTCATGCTTGGAAATGTCGCCCTCATATTGGCTAATCGCTCTAGACGTCTTTCGATCTATCAAACTTTTAAGCAAAGAACTAATAGGACCATTAAGTGGGTTCTGCTTGGGGCTATCGGTATGTTGGCTCTCCTCGTCAATGTGCCAATATTGAGAGAAGCTTTCCACCTTAGCTATTTAGGCGCTCGCGAGTGGCTTGTGGTCTTCACTGCAGGATTTGGAAGCATCCTCTGGTTTGAAATATATAAGGCCACCCGAAAGCTTTGACCGTGCCTTCCTCCTCGTTATAGTTGACGAATCTACGTGGAGCATTGGGAGGTCGCCTGTGCAGGAGTTCACAGATTTCCTTGCCAAGCAGCCCCCGTTTGATGCATTAGCGACTGCAGATATTGAACGCATTGCTAGAAAAGTTGAAGTTGAATATTTCGGAGTCGGAACAGTAATTGTGACTGCGGGCTCGCCTGCGCTTAGTCATCTCTATATGGTGCGCACCGGATCCGTCGAGGTACTCGATCGTGGCAATGTTGTTGATTTACTGGGTCCTGGTGACGCCTTCGGACACATTTCTGTTCTAACGGGTCTACCACCCGAATTCTCAGTCCGGGCAGCCGAGGACACTCTTTGCTATCTCTTGCCCGATCCACGAACTATCGTGCACGATGCCTCAGCTCTTCATTTTAATCACTTCGGAACTGTCATAACTCGGCACCGCCTCACTGCTAGCGCGCTTATGTCAGATGCCCAATCCAATGTCACTCGGTACATGCGCAAGATCGTTTGGAGCGACGCATCTGCAACACTGAAGGAAGTGGCGCAAGCCATGACTGAAGCAGAGCAGTCATGCGCACTCGTTCGATCGCCTGACGGACTTGGATTAGTAACGGATCGAGATTATCGAAGCAGAGTCGGAATCGGCGAAGTAAGCATAAACGCTCTTGTCGGATCAATAATGAGTTCGCCGATAATTACGGTTCGAGCGAACACGACCTTGGCCGAAGCCTTTTTATTGATGGTAGAAGTCGGCGTCCACCATCTAGTTGTTGTTGACGAATCTGAAAACCCAGTTGGCGTTGTTCGGGCGATGGACCTCGCGTCGGTAGAACTTCGGAACCCCTTATTGATTCGAGCCGCAATTGAATCTGCACGGACTATTGATGATCTCGCCGCTGCCTCGCGACTACTTCTGCCATCCCTTGTTGAATTACACGATTCCGGCATCCCTGCGCTACATGTCGGAGCGCTTCAGTCCGCCATCGTCGACGCCATTCTCGTTCGCCTCCTCAAACTTTCAAATTCGATTGAAAGCCCCGTTACACACTCCTGGTTGATGCTTGGCTCTATGGCAAGGGGTGAGCCGCTTCCAATTTCTGATGTCGACACAGCCATTGTGTGGGCAGATCAAGCGGATACTGTCGATCCTTCTGAAGGGATCCAGAAGAGTGCGTTGCAGATATTGAATCGGATGGAGCAGTGTGGACTCCAGAAGTGTCTGCAAGGGGCAAATGCCGACAATCTGCTCTTTACCAGATCTCGATCATCATGGATCGAAGTCTCGAGGGGATGGTTGCTGGATCCCACTCGCGCTGGTGCCCTTCTCCTTTCATCACTCGTGGCTGATAGCAAACCACTTACCCAATTGGCACTTGGTCGGACTATTACTGACACGATTCGAGCGACAACCAGGAGTCATGAGTTTCTAGGCGCACTCCTTAACTTCACTCTGGTTAAAAAGCCACCTTTAGGCTTTGTCCGTGACTTCGTGGTTGAACATTCAGGTGAACATCGTGGCGGACTAGATCTTAAGCAAGGTGGCTTGACTCCGATTTCATCTTTGGCAAGGTGGATGGCAATCGCGCAAGGGGATGTAAGAGGTGGGACCATTGATCGACTTACCCGGGCAGCGAAAACAGGACTTCTTGAAGCCGAAGAAGCCGACATTCTGATCAATGCATTTAAGGATATTTACCAACTGGCTTTTGAAAATGAAATCGAAGCCATCCGTCAGGGTAAGGAAGGTTCGAGTTGGGTTTCTCCGCAAAGTCTGGATGCTCTCACGCGGAGGCATTTACGAGAATCTTTCCGTGCGGTCGCAACAATTCAGGCGCGATTTCAACTCGAATGGCAATCGAGGCTTGGTTGATTCAATTCAGCAAGTATCTTCCTTTTGCCAAATCGGATTTAGATGTCGATTGGCGGGAAGTCGATTACTGCGCAATTGACTTGGAAACAACTGGCCTGGATCTACATGCCGATGAAATTGTGGCAATTGGAACAGCTCAAATCCATAATGGTCGAATTGCTGCGGAGGAAAATTTCTATCGCGAAGTTCGTCCCATGGAGTCTCCATCAATTCAATCGATGCAGGTTCACGGTTTACGGACAAGCGACCTGGATGGGGCGTTGCTTATGAAGGAAGTTGCACCCGATTTAGTGACACAGATAAGTGGGAGAGTTCTTATTGCACATGCCGCGTGGATGGAGAGAGCTTTCTTGCGACGGCATTTGCTTAGTGCTGACTTTCCAAAATCGAAGTCGATTATTGACACGGCCGCCTTGGCGCGTGCCATTGGTTATGCGACAGAGGGGAAAGGTCATGAACCATCTCTCGAATACCTGGCACGGAGATTGCATCTGCCTGTTTATTCGCCACATAACGCCTTAGGCGATGCACTCACTACGGCAGTCGTATTCCTGGCCCTTGCCACAGAGCTTGAGCGTATTGAATTAGCGAAAGGGTCCTCAAAACTCACGCTGAAAGTGTTACTGGAGACATCTTCAAAACATGGGGCACATTAAAGATTCTATTTTTTGGAAAGAGACTTTCCGTATTCTGTGCCGTTCGTGAAATTTTTCTTTGCGACGGAATCTAGAATCGTGATCAGCTCTGAGGTATTTGAAATCCGCCCGCGCCCATATGTGAAGCCGACTGGACAGGTAGTTCCAATGGGTACGTCAAAAGTCTCGGTCGATTTGTTGTCGTGGTAGCTGTAACAAATAGGTATTGCGGGTGCGCCATCACGTGGTGCAGCCATAAAGCCGATGGCAGCACCGATAAGTGCTGCCATTGCCATCGTGATGGTTGATCGATTCACTCTGCTACCCCCGAGCCACTCTTAGAACCTGGAGTTTAATGGACTTCCACCCACTCTGGACTAATATTCCAATATGTCCAAAGTCGAGAAGTTGTCACTCCGCAAAGTCGTAATCCCAGCAGCAGGAATGGGAACTCGATTTCTACCTGCGACGAAGGCGATGCCCAAAGAGATGCTTCCTGTTGTTGACAAGCCTGCGATCCAATATGTTGTGGAGGAAGCGACGGCCGCTGGGCTGCATGAAATCATTATGATCACGGGGCGAAATAAGCGAGCACTTGAAGATCATTTTGATCGCGCCACTGAATTAGAGACTCTCCTTGAAGAAAAAGGAAACTTTGCACTATTGGATTCGGTACGAGAATCTACTGAATTGGCTCATATGCATTATGTGCGCCAAGCACAACCCCGAGGTCTCGGTGATGCGGTACTGACCGCTGAGATTTTTGTGGGCGACGAACCATTTGTTGTTCTACTGGGCGATGACTTAATAGACGAGCGCGATCCGATTTTGCCTACGATGATCAAAGTTTATGAGGAATTTGGCGGCTGCGTTCTAGCCTTGATGGAAGTTTCGCCTGAGGAGATTTCCCAATATGGAGTCGCGGCTGTCGTACCTATAGATCCATCATTTGGATTCGACGGTGTCGTTCGGATAACGGGATTGGTGGAGAAACCAACGCTCGAAGATGCCCCGAGTAATTATGCAGTCCTCGGTCGTTATTTGCTGACTCCCGAAATATTTCCAATTCTGCGCGTAACAAAACCTGGTCGCGGCAATGAGGTGCAGTTGACTGACGCTATACAAGTGCTCACGCAACGAGGCGATAATGGCGGACCCGTTCATGGAGTTATTTTCAAAGGTCGTCGCTATGACACTGGAGATAAATTGGGATATCTGCAGGCGACAGTTCGGTTGGCTGCAGAGCGTGCAGATCTTGGCCCTAAGTTCAGTGCCTGGTTGAAGGATTTCGTAAAAGGTCTCTAACTCACGCTGATCGTGTGCCATCTCTCAGAGTGAGATGGACATATTTAGTGGCGCCTAAGCGGTACATGAAAATCCTTGACAAGTGAGCGCGAGACAGAGGAATCTTGACCACTGGAAACCTATCCACGTGAGGGCGTCTTTTGGAAATGCCCATGAAAAGAATTGGAGCTTTTATGAAGCGTCGTGGAATTGCAGGCGCGATCATTTGCGCTAGCGCGATTTTGATCTCTTCACTGACATCAACCGGAGCAATAGCAGCGTCAAAAGCCGCATTCCCGACTGGCCCGGTAAAACTGGTCATGTGGTGGTGGGGTGAACAAGAAGCGCCAGGTGCCAAGGTTTGGCTTGCGGAGACGATTAAGGCTTATAAAGTGAAACACCCAAATGTCACGATTCAGACTGTTCTGCAGACAACTGATGGATTGATCCCCGCCTTCGCGGCAGCTGCTGCTGCTAAGAAAGGCCCAGACCTTCAGTATTTCTGGGGCGGAATTTATGCGCAACAGCCAGGATGGGACGGACAGATTGCGGCGGTTTCAGATTACATTCCCGCCAAGGAATTGGCTCACTATATAAACGCAAATACTGAAGAGGCATTTCAAGGAAAGATTTGGACTGCTCCCTGGTATGTGAATCCATCATTCCCCGTTGTTGCACGCAAAGATGTATTTAGAAAATACGGGCTTACTGTTCCAACAACGTGGAGTGCTCTTCTTAAGTCATGCGATGTGCTCAGCGCTAAGGGCGTAACAACCTTTGCTGGAGGCATCAAAGATGGATGGTTCGGAGGTTGGCTCTACTCGATGCTTGGATCGCAGTCGGTTACATCGAGCAAAGATGTAATTGCTGCTGTACTCGGTACACAGAAATTTACGGATCCAATTCACGCTGCTTGGTGGACACGCTTGGAAGAGACTCAGAAGCACCACTGCTGGAATGCAGATATCAACTCCTTAGAGTTGTATCAAGCGCAACAGCTCTGGGTAAGTGGCAAAGCGGCTATGACCGTCGTTGCCGGCCCAGACACTCCTAACTTTGTTGCAAAAGTTGGAGCGTCAAAGGTGGTTGTCATGCCAATGCCAAAATGGGGAACTGGTCCCTTCGCAGGTAAACTCGGTACGACCTCCCAGACGATCGGTATAACCAAGTGGTCGAAGTACCCACAAGTTGCAGCTGATTTCCTCATGTTCTCGCATGAGAGCGCTCAATTGGATAACTGGTTTGCAAAGACAGGTTCAATGCCAGCCGATGATCGATTCAATGTCGCTGGCGTTGCAGATCCTGTGAAGAAGGCGCTCTTCACCAAAGTTCTTTCGGGTGGGCCATATTTGGAGAACTTCATTCCCGCTCAACTAGATACGGATGCGGTATTTGCAAATGCCCAACTCGTATTGAAGGGAACTCGGACGGGAGCTCAAGCGGCTGCAAATATGCAGTCAGTCATGGAGCGATTGCGCAAGACGGATCGCAACTTACTGAAGAACTTCACCGCCTGGGCTAAATGACCTCAGCCGCAACAACGGCATATCTCGCGTCCGCCCCTGATTCATCAGGGGCGGCGCGCGGTAGGCGTAGAGATTTTGGCCCGTGGCCATGGATCCTTCCGGCTGGCATCGGGATTCTCTTTATTTTTGGATATTCAGTTGTAGATCTTCTTCAACAGTCTTTCAAATATCGTGGTGACTGGGTGGGTTTCGATAATTTTCAATTAGTTGTCACTGACCCACTCTTTCAAACTGCAATATTTCATAACACCCTCTTACTTTTCACGGTACCGATTCTGGTTGCACTGGCATTGCTATTTGCAATCCTGCTCTTTGAAACTAGACGCGGAATGCGCTTTTATCGCAGTGCTGTCTTTCTGCCCTACCTGCTTCCGATCCCAGTTGTTGGGGTTGTATTCGGACAACTTCTACAACTCAATGGAGCGCTTAATGCGGGCCTTAAGTCGTTGGGACTTCAAAGTTTTGCTCTTGATTGGTTAGGCGATCCGAATCAAGCATTAGTGACCATGAGTGCAATTATTATTTGGAAAGAAGTGGGCTTTGGCACGATTCTGATTCTGGCAAGACTTATTTCGTTGCCGACAGAACTTCTCGAGGCGGCTCAGATCGATGGCGCTGGATTCTTTAAGAGACATCTGAAAATCACTATCCCTCAACTTCGATCCGTGATTCTTTTTTACGCAATCAATGAGGCCATTGTTATGGTCTCATGGGTATTCAATTATGTTTATGTCATGACCAATGGGCAGGGTGGTCCTGGCAACGCGACCATGGTCTCCGAACTCTACATCTATAGAAGTGCCTTCCAAAACCGAGCCCCTGAGTTGGCCGCCGCTGCGGCTGTCCTTCTTCTGATCTCAACGCTTTTCTTCATCGTAGGCTTCTTCAAACTCCAGAGCAGGGCACAATCGGGGATTTTTGATGAGTAAGAACAATCGTAAGAGTCCAGTTGTGGTGGTTGGAATCACTGCACGCCAATTAATTCAAATTCTCTTCACGGCCACCGCAATCGTGCCCGGATATCTTATGATTACCGCTTCTCTGAAGACCCAGGAAGAATTCCTCTCACACCCTTGGTCACTTCCGCTGCATCCGAGTTTTGCTGGTTACAAGGCTGCTTGGAATGATCAATTTCCTCGTTGGTTTACAAATAGTTTGATTGTCACGACTTCTTCCGTCGTCCTAACCGTTGCGATAGCAGCGATGGCAGCCTGGGGCTTTGCTCACTGGGTCTGGCGTGGTCGCGAGACAGTCTTGGGAATTCTGGTTTCGTTGATGGTGGTTCCTCCAGTTGTGCTGCTCATTCCGCTTTTCCGCTTCGGGGCGACACTCGGATGGATCTCGACCTTTCGGATTTTGATCATGATCTATGTCGGTCTCATGCTGCCATTCTCCGTCTATCTTTTGACTAATTTCTTCAGGGCAATTCCGGCCAGCATTATCGAAGCGGCAGAGATTGATGGGGCGTCGGATTTACGCACCTTTCGCTCAATAGTCCTGCCACTTTCGGGTCCACCATTAATCACCTTGACGGTTGTGAATCTACTGTGGGCTTGGAATGAGTTGCTACTTGCCCTTGTATTCTTGCAGAGCGACGAGAAGAAGACATTGATGGTTGGGATCACGGGGTTTCAAAATCGCTACTCTCTCTCGATTCCTACAATCATGGCGGGAATGACGATTGCCACGGTACCCCCACTTATTGCCTACCTATTTGGTCAACGTTATTTTGTTGCCGGGCTTACCTCTGGTTCTGTCAAAGGAGAGTGATGCCGACTAGCCTCACTCTTGCGAATGGCGATCTTGAAATTGTTGTATTGCCCGAATGTGGGGGAGCAATTAGTGAGGCCTCGTATAAAGGAATTCAATTTATGGCGCGTCCGCCAAGGCCTGCGGTTGGTCCAGTCGAGCTTGGTAATGAAGAGGATTGGGTTCGCGCATGGAATGGTGGATGGCAACCACTTCTACCGAATGCAGGAGGAGAACACAGAGAAGGAAAGTACCCGCAAGGATTTCATGGGAATGCTTCACAGTCTCCTTGGACGGTTGAGCAAGTATCGCCAGATGAAGTAATTCTTTCTTGGCAAGGCGAAGAGCTGAAAAGTACGCGCAAAGTAAAAATAATGAGCGATCAGATAACACTCTCCGGATTATTGGAGAATCTAAGTGATCTTCCCAGGGAGTTCATTCTCACTGAACATGTGATTTTCGGGGACTTACTTCTGTCGGAGAGCGTGACACTTGCTTTGAATGAAGAGGCGAAATTTATGGAATTAGACTACGACGGTTCCATAAACGGCGCACTTTTTAGACCGTGGCGTGAAATGGCGCGGAGCGATTGGTCCACCGTCACAAAAGATACGCCTGCCCGTCTTGGCCTCCTAGCCAATGTGGACTCATCAGGTGTCAGTATCGTTGGGGAAAATCTCACTGCCACACTTCTTTGGGACACGGAGACCCTTCCTTACGCGTGGATCTGGGAAGAAATGGGTGCTACGCAGGCAGACCCTTGGAACGGCCAGTACTTCTGTCTGGGCATCGAGCCTTCAACAGCTCCTCATGGAGCAGGTTTAGGGGAATCAATCAGGACAGGAACAGCCACCACTCTTGAGCCACATACAACTTTTCATTGGTGGGTAGCATTGAAACTTGCATCAACGAGCATGGGAGAGCGAAATGATTTCGTTTAAGGGACAACACGCAATCGTTACGGGTGGAGCAAACGGTATTGGCGGTGCGACGGCACAGTTATTGGCTGATCTTGGAGCTAAAGTTGCAATCTTTGACCGCGAGCCCGCGCAGACTTCGGAGAACATTACAAGCCATATTCTCGATCTTTCTGACCTAAAGGCTTGCGAAGAAGCCGTGTCGATGGTGAAGAAGATGTTTGGTTCGATAGAAGTGCTAGTCAATGTCGCGGGGGTCTCGATCCCTAATTTTCTCTCCGAGTTAGATGCAAGTTCTTATCAGAAAACCCTTGCGGTGAATCTCAACGCCCCCGTTTATCTTATGAAATTTGTCGGAAATGTCATGGCTGAAAAAGGGTACGGTCGAATCGTTAGCGTTACGAGTGTTCACTCGAAACAGAGCGAGCCTGCTTCTATCGCTTACGACATAACAAAAGCTGGATTGGAGGCAGCCACGCGCACTGCAGCGCTTGAATTGGCCGAGTCAGGCGTTCTTGTGAACGCCATCGCGCCAGGTTTTGTCATGACGCGAATGTCTGTCGTCGACGGAGTGGACGAGATCGAATCGGAATGGTTTAAGAATATTTATCTAGCGAATAAGCGTCTTCCATTGCAGAGAGCTGCCATGCCAATTGAGATCGCCAGAACAATTGCTTGGTTGGCGAGTGAGACAAATACGTACGTCACTGGTCAAACTCTTGTTGTCGACGGTGGATTGTCTTCGAGGTTCTAAATGTTGAAGGATCTCAGAACAGTTTTGACAGGGCTAGCTTTCCCTGAGGCGATGCGCTGGCATAACGGCGAGTTGTGGTTTTCAGATGTCCTGGCGGGCAAGGTATTTCGAGCAGATATTGATACGGGCAGATATTTTGAGGTTGTTTCCATTCCTCCTGTAGTGAGCGGATTAGGTTGGCTATCCAATGGGGATCTCCTTGCAGTTGACTGCGAAGCTCGCCAGGTTATTTCAATTGATTCTGCAGGCGCAAAGAAGGTTTATGTGGATTTGAGTGAGACGTGGCAATATCCCGCCAATGACATGTTGGTGGATGAAGACGGAACGGCGTGGATTGGAGGTTATGGGTTCAATCCCGAAACGGAGAGCCCAAAGGAGTCATTTCTAGCGCGGTATAAAGGCGGCGTACTGGATTTCCCGATTGATTCCTTAGTTTTTCCGAATGGGATGGCCCGATTAGATGCAAATCATCTTGTAGTCGCTGAGACTTTCGCGGATCGATTGACAATTATCGAAACCGACTCTCTTGGTGAAGTGAGAATTGCGAAGCGGATCACGTTGCCCGCGAACTCGACTCCTGATGGGCTCACTGTTGATGAAGAAGGAAATATTTGGGTTGCCTCTGCGTATGGCGAAGCAGTCTTGCTGGTGGATCCAGTCAGTGGTGTGGTAGAACGAGCAATCGAAATACGGGGTCGTGGTGTTTTTGACTGCGTGTTCGGCGGTACCGAATTAAGAACCCTCTTCATTGCGGTCTCAGATGTTGATGAGAGTAAGGCACTTGTTAATCTTCCAGGAGAGGTCCTGGCAATTTCCCTCGGGGTACGTGGTCGCCAATAAGTGTATGTTTCCTACTGTGAATGATGCCGAGTCAATCTCACTGGTTGGCAAGACCGCCCTTGTTACGGGCGCGGCAAGTGGGATCGGAAAAGCGTGCGCAATCACTCTGGCTGCTAATGGAGCCAGGGTGATTGCGGTAGATCGAGATGAGCCAGCACTTCATGAACTTCGCCAAGAGTGCAGTGCAGAAATTGTCATCGCCGACCTCACTACTCCGGAGAAATTCTTTCCTGATGATCTAGAGATAGATATCTTGGTCAACAATGCAGGCATCCAACATGTATCCCCGTTGGAGCAGTTTCCCATGGAGAAGGTCGACTTCATGTTTTCCTTGATGTTACGGACGCCGCTTTATCTGATTAAGAAATCCCTCCCTTATATGTATAAGAACAAATGGGGTCGGATCATTGGAATTTCGAGTGTTCATGGACACGTCGCATCTCCATATAAATCCGTCTACGTGACAGTGAAGCATGGCCTTGAGGGTCTTCATAAGGCAGTGAGTCTGGAAGCCGGTTCCTACGGAGTTACTGCAAACACTATTGCGCCGGCGTTTGTGCGAACCAATTTGATGGAAAAACAGATCGCCAGTCAGGCTACGCTGAACAACATTTCTGAAGAGCGTGTACTTGATGAGATTATGTTGGCGCCAGTCGCGATAAAGCGACTTGTTGAAGTCGAAGAAGTTGCAGCTATGGCCCTCTATTTGTGTGGTCCACATTCCGGATCCATCACCGGATCTTCGTTTTCTATTGATAATGGTTGGACCGCTAGATGACGCAAGCGGTTCAGATCTGGGCTCCTATAGAGCCCGAATCAACTTCCTATTCGAAATTTATCAAAGCGACTCATCACCTTCACGGTGGGTCGACAAGTGCAGATTTACAGAAATGGTCAGTGGGACACTCTGACGAATTCTGGTCTGCACTTTGGGATTTCTGCGAGGTGGTGGGTGAAAAGGGTGCACGAAGCCAGCCAACCGTTTCATTGCCTGACTCTCGTTTTTTTCCAGACGCGCAGATCAATCTTGCGGAGAATTTACTTGTCAGAACAGTTGGGGTGTCGACCGTCGATGAGAACGACCTAGAATGTTTAGGAATTGAATACTCTGGTGGTCAACTTAAGGAGATGGTTGGCAATCTTGTAACTTTTCTCAAAGGAAAAGGAGTCGAACCAGGCGATCGAATAGTTTCGATTTTGCCGATTGGTTTTGAAGTTCTCTCTTTTGCAATCGCTGGTTTTGAATTGGGAGCGGTTGTCGCGAGTGCATCGCCAGAATTCGGTGATGCGGCAATACTTTCTCGTTTTTCTCAACTCGAACCTAAAGTGCTCGTAGCGACAACTTCCTATTTATGGGCGGGCAAAGTCTTCGACCGCACCGAATTGATCTCTGCAGTTGCATCTGCAATTCCCTCTCTGGAGCTTTTGATCCTGGTGAATGGAAATGGCGAGGTTGCCGAAGTTGAGGCCATTCATTGGACGGATATCCCCCACTCAGTCGAACCTCTAACCTACACGCGACGATCTTTTGATCATCCGGCCTATGTGCTTTTTACCTCGGGGACAACGGGTGCACCCAAGGGTTTGATACATAGATCAGGCGGAGTGCTTCTCAAACATTTAGCCGAACAACGTCTTCACTGCGATATTCGAGAAGGTGATCGGGTCGCCTTCTATACGACTACAGGCTGGATGATGTGGAACTGGGAAATATCGGTTCTTGCATCGGGTGCGACGCTTGTTCTATTTGATGGCTCGCCCAGCTATCCCGATACACTTCAACTCTTTCGCTTGGCAAAGAATCAGAGAATCACTCACTTAGGTGTTTCTGCACGTTTACTTGATGTCATAAAAGAATCCAATCTTTCGCCTGCCGATATTGGCCCGTTCCCACATCTTCGATCGTTGATGGTCACTGGATCACCCCTTTCTGCGGATACCGCGCAGTGGATCAGCACCCAATTGGGATCGCGAGTCCATATATCCCCTTTCTCTGGCGGAACGGATTTAGTGGGCTGTTTTGTCGGACCCGATCCCCTAAAACCAGCGTACGCAGGGCAGATGCAGGGTCCGATTCTGGGGATGGATGTGGATGTGTGGGACGAGAACGGGGAAAGTTGCCCACCGGATGTCTTAGGCGAACTCGTATGTAAAAGACCGTTTCCTTCTGTTCCATTGGGGATTTGGGGGGATAAGAATGGCGAGAGATTCAAGTCAACTTACTTTGATACGTGGGATGGAATCTGGGTTCACGGAGATTTAGCCTCCTGGACCACACAAGGAGGCATCGTCATTCATGGGCGCTCTGATGCCACGCTCAATGTTTCGGGAGTGCGAATTGGTACTGGAGAAATTTATAGTGCCCTTGAAGGAATCGAAAGAGTTTCCAGCTCATTGGCTTTTACTCAGCCATGGGATGGTGACGAACGGATAGTTCTCTTGGCAGTACTTTCTGGAGGTATTAGCGATAGAGAAGATTTGAAAGCGCAAATAAAACGCAAAATTAGGAGTGCATGTTCACCAAGACATGTTCCAGGTGAAATTTACTTTGTCTCGGATTTACCACGGACGTTTAATGGCAAATTGGCAGAAGTGGCAGTTGCAGATTTAGCGCACGGACGGGCAGTGCGTAATCTCACTTCACTGGCCAATCCTGAGACATTGGATGAAATTTCCAAACTTCTAACCGCACCATCCACCAGTTGATAATGGGAGAACTATGAAAATCGAATCAGTAGACCTTTTCTATCTTCGCATGCCAGTTGTGCTAGATATCGGCGACGGAAGTCAGGATGGCCTGATATTTCGTATCCGTGCCGGAAGTTTCGAAGGATGGGGCGAAGCAGTTGCATCTCCTTTGACATCAATTGCGAGTTGGATTGCGCCGATGTCACATAGCGGTTGCCATCCAGTTATTGACTCTGTTCTGGGTGAGACCATCGATTCGCCCGCAGATATCGCACGTATTGCGCGAAAAGTTCGCACGCAGTCCTTCTATGGAATTATTCAGAGCGATCTCACATTCTCTGGAATCGAGATTGCACTCTGGGATCTCTTAGGAAAGGCAAAGGAGCTTCCGGTCTACCGACTTCTTGGCTATTCCACGAACGAAAAGAAACTTCCTTACGCCTCCGTCCTCTTTGGAGATACACCTGAGGCGACGGCCGAGAAGGCAAGATCCATGCGAAAAGCAGGTTTTTCTGCGATCAAATTTGGCTGGGGTCCGTTTGGCCGAGGAACCGTCGCAGATGACGAAGCACACATACTCTCGGCGAGAGAGGGAATCGGTGCGGACGCACATCTTATGATTGATGCGGGCACAATCTTCGATGAAGATGCCAACGCGGCAGCGCTGAGAATTCCCGCGCTCGCGCAGGCAAAGGTGACATGGTATGAAGAGCCAGTAAATGCCTACGCTATCTCCCTTTACAAGGAAATCTCGAAGATCAATCCCGAAGTAAAACTCGCCGGTGGCGAAGGCGCGCATAATGCAATGCAAGCTGAGGATCTCATTGATAATGGCGGTATCGGATTTATTCAGATCGACACTGGTTACATTGGTGGCATTGGACCTGCGTATCGGGTAGCGCAGTACGCGAAATCAAAAGGTGTTCAGTATGTAAATCACACTTTCACATCGCAGTCAGCTCTTGCTGCATCAATGCATCCGTTCGCGGGATTGAAGGATTCATGGATTGTTGAGTACCCAATGGAGCCGAAATTACTCTGCATTGAATTGAATAAGGACCGAATTGAGATGGGTGCTGACGGAATGATTTCTGTGCCAGAGCGTCCTGGACTGGGCATTGAATTCGATACGGATATTGTTAAAAAATATCTTCAGGATGTCGAAATCAAAGTCGAAGGAAAGGTTCTTTACAAGACCCCAACTGTTTAGGAGTTAATCAAATTCTTCCTTAACACGTCAAATCTCAGGTGAGACCACTTTCCGGAAGAAATGAACTCATATCCACGTTTGGTGTAAAAACCTGTGTGGTCTTCAGTCCATAGATGTAACGTTCTAATTCCGAGTGATGTGGCTTGCTCTTCCAGGGCTTCAAGGATCTTGGTTCCGTATCCTTGACCGCGAAGTTCTGGATGCACAATAAATGCAGCGACCCATGGAGTGAGACTTCGGTATTCCTCTAGGTCATCAAAGTCGGTCAGTGCGATTGTGCCAACTACTTTATTCCCACTCTTGGCGATGTAAATTAGTTCCTGGCCATCTCCGTGCCATGCATTGAAGTCAGCTGTTTTCGCTCGTTCATAGAAGTTGGTCCAGTCCTCTTCTGAGAAACCAGGAATGCTCTTGCTTCGCCATAATTTAAGGCTCCACTGCAGGACGAGCGCAGCACTTTCTGGAGTGTCGCGCATGGGGAGAAGGTCTATATTCATGTTAGGAGAAGGTTAATGTAGTTGCAAAGATATGTCAGGAGAGGGAATGAGCGAGCGAGAGAATCTCAATAGATGGCCGTCGAGACTCTTTGTTCTCGTTCAAGGAATCATTTTAGGTTTACTTCTTTTCACTCATTTGAACTTTGGTTGGTCCGTGAAGAGATTTTTCTGGCTTGGAACCACCTGTGAGTGGATTGGAATAGTCGGGATTCTGGCTGCAGGTCTTACCCTAAAAAGGTCACTAACTGCGATGCCCATTCCAAAGGCGGATGGAAAGATGGCCCGTCAAGGTCTATACCGATACGTGCGGCATCCGATGTATACGAGCGTGCTTCTCTTCTCTTTTGGTATTGCGCTCTACTACGGCAGTCTTTACAAATATCTTTTAGTTGGATCGCTCTTAGTCTTGTTCTATTTTAAGTCTTCGTATGAAGAGAGTTTTCTATCAGAGAAGTATCCGGATTATTCAAACTACGCAAGGGTCACTCCGCGCTTCCTGCCGAGGTTAAGACGGAAGCTGTAAAACCATTGGGTATTCTCCTTAAAAACGACCGCCACTGGTGGAATCCTGGCTCAGTCGTTGAGAGAAATAGATAGGTATGACGGAGAAAATGACTAGAGTGGCGGCCACAACATTAACAATTGGCGCTTGATTTGGCCGGAAAAGGTTGTTGTAAATCCATATAGGGAGGGTCTCGATTCCTGGTCCGGCGGTAAAAGTAGTTACAACGATTTCATCAAATGAGAGTCCAAAGGCAAGGAGCGCTCCCGCAAAGAGTGCGGAAGCTAAGTTAGGGAGCGTAATTAATCTGAAGGTCGTTATTCCGTTGGCTCCAAGATCCATGGATGCTTCTTGTAGCGAAGTCCCCATACGTTTGAGTCGGGCTAGTGCGTTGTTGTAAACCACCACAATACAGAAAGTCGCGTGACCGATAACAATTGTAAGGAGCCCCGTGGATATACCTAGTTGCTGATTGAAGGCGTTGCTAAGAGCGATACCGGTCACCACACCTGGAAGGGAGATAGGAAGGACGACCAATAGGGAGATCACCTCTTTACCGAAGAAGTCATATCGACTTACTGCGAACGCTAATGAGGTACCTAAAAGCAATGCAATTACCGTCGCCATAGAGCCCGCGGTAAAACTCCAAACCAATGCTTTCCTTACACCTGTGTTCTCGATGGCTTTACTCCACCATTGCGTTGTGAAACTTGTCGGTGGCCAGCTAAATGTTCGACTGCTATTGAAAGAGTTGATGATGACTACGGAAAGAGGTGCATAAATAAAGGCGAGACCAACACCCATGAGAGCCATGAGGGCGTATCTAGCTTTCGATGAGATTGTCATCTATAAACTCGCCAGTGCGCCTGTGCGTCGAACAAGCCAGAGGTAAAGAGCCATGATCGTCACTGGGATGGTGGCAATGGTGGCTGCGAAAGGTAGATTAATGCTGAAGTTTTGGTAGACCACGTTGCCGAGCATCTGTAGTTTGCCACCAATGATCTGTGCGGTGATGTAATCACCCAAACTTAATGAGAAAGTAAACATCGAGCCCGCGACGAGACTCGGGAAAATCAAAGGAAGAATCACTTTTCTGAAGGTGTAGAAATTGCGGGCACCTAGATCGCCCGATGCGTCTAATAGTGAATTCGGGAGTCTTTCGAGTCCAGCGTAGATGGGTAAAATCATGTAGGGCAACCAGAGGTAAGAAAGTCCAATGATGATTGCGGATCCACCAAAGCCGGGAGAGTGAATTCCGATCGGTCCAAACAGCCAATCTATGACGCCAGTGCCGGGTTCGAGCATGGAGCGCCAGGCGTAGATCTTGACCAAGTACGAAGCCCAGAGTGGCGTGAGGACGAGTGCGATCAGGATCTTCTGGTTCTTTGGCCTGGCAACTTTTGCCATGAAAAATGCCATTGGGATAGCGAAAATTGCGCAGATCAACGTCACAGAAATTGCTATGCCAAGAGTTCGCAGAACAACATTTCTGTAAGCCGGATCCGTTAGCATGTCTTGGAAATTACCCAAATTGAATTGCGCAACAACATTTCCAGTAAATGAATCAATCGTGAAGAACGCGGTAACAAGTAGAGCGCCAAGTGCTCCCAAGTAGGCCACCACTAACCAGAGTCCGGGTGCGGTAAGGAGAGCAAGGAGTCGCATTTTCGGACGCTTGTGCATCCACGTAGCTACTGAGTTACTCATCTCCCCTTCTTCCCCCAGTTATTGGCTTTTGTAAATGTTATGAATTCCTAAGAAATAATCGGGTGCGGGGCAGGTTGTACCCCGCACCCGATTAACTTCAAGCGTTACGCAGACTGGACCAAGCCTTAACCCACTCTGAGTATGGAACACACTTCACATCGGTGCGACCATCCAAGCAAGCTTCTGCCGCGGTATTCCAGTAGTAAACGTCATCCCAGTAGGCGGCGTCTGCTGCATGGTAAGTCGTGCAGAAGTTCGTATCGGATGTCAGGTCACATGCTTTGGCATTTGATGGAGCCTCGCCAAACCATTCAGCCACAGCAGCGTTAGCTTCTGGGGATGCAATGTGATCCATCCACATGTACGCGCAATTTGGATTCTTAGCTTCGCTGCTAATCATCCAAGTATCGGACCAGCCCGTGGAACCTTCAACTGGCTTGATACCTTCAACTTTGACACCTTCACTCTGTGCCAAGTTGATATTTACCTGCCAGGTTGTTCCAAGAACTGTTCCACCTGACTTGAGCGAGGCAACATGCTTTAAATAATCGCCCCAGTATTCGCCGATGAGAGGCTTCTGTACTTTGAGAAGTTCAACGGCAGCATCAAACTGCTTCTGATCCAAGGCGTATGGGTACTTGATACCAAGGTCTGGTTGGGTCTTCATCAAGTACAGGGCCGCATCGGCAATATAGATTGGTGAGTCATATGCCGTGATTTTTCCCGCATATGGTGAGTTTGCATCAAATACTGCACCCCATGAGGTTGGTGCGGGATTGACGATATCGGTGCGGTACGCGAGCAAGTTTGCGCCGCGGCCGTGTGGAATTCCGTAGGCAACGCCATCAACCGAGTTCCACTGTTGCATCTTCAGGCCTTCAAAGATGTCAGCGTAGTTAGGAGTCAAGTCCGTATTCACTGGTGCTACGTCGCCACCGTAAATCAAGCGGAGGGAAGCGTCGCCGGATGCGGAAACAACGTCGTATTCGCCCGTTTTCATGAGCGCAACCATGTCATCGGAAGTCGAACCAACTTTTACATTCACTTTGCAGCCGGTGTCTTTCTCGAATCCTGTTACCCAGTCAACTGCTGGGTCGTTGGAACCGTTCTCGACGTAACCTGCCCAAGCCACAATATTGACCTGACCCTCGCCGGCGCCAAGTGTCTTCATCATGGCGACCTCGGGAAGAGTCGTTTCTGATGCCTTCTTGTCGCTTGAACTACATCCGGCCAGGACTAGTGCAATCGCGGAAGCAACCGCGATCTGTGAAAACAGACGCTTTTTACGCATCTGTACCTCCCTCTATACAGCCCGCGCCCAGCGATTGAACGCGGTTCGCCTGGTGTTTCTTACTTCACCAGGAATTCTTTTTTGGATTCCCACGACAGGAGTACTTCATCTCCCACCGTGAGTTCCCCATCAAGCTCGGTCGAGATGATGGTTTCGCCAAGTTCGGTGTCGACCAGGTATCGGGTAGTAGCTCCAACGAATATCGCATCGTGCAACTTGCCCCTCACCGACCTGTCCCCGTGTTTTGTGATCTTGGAGACCGTGATGAACTCTGGGCGAATATTTATCTGCTTGCCGTTCATTGTAATTTTGTTTGTTTGCCCAACGAATTCTGAAACGAACGGACTTTGAGGGTTTTCGTAGACCTTTCGGGGCGTCCCCAGTTGTTCGATGTTACCTTGGTTGAAGACAGCGATGCGGTCACTCATTGTTAGTGCCTCTTCTTGGTCATGCGTGACAAAAACAAAAGTGATTCCAACTTCGCGTTGGAGGTCCTTCAATTCAATCTGCATTTGCTCACGCAATTTAAGATCCAATGCACCTAGTGGCTCATCTAGAAGCAGAACGGATGGACGATTCACTAGCGCTCTGGCAAGGGCAACTCTCTGGCGTTGACCACCCGATAATTCAGCCGGTTTCCGAGTTCCGTAACCAGCAAGTCGGACTTGATCGAGGGCTTGCTGCGCCCTAGCGACCCTTTCTTCCTTAGGCACACCCGCTACACGCAATCCATAACCGATATTAGAGATGACATCCATATGGGGGAAAAGGGCGTAATCTTGAAATACAGTGTTTACGTCCCGCTCATAAGGTGGCAATTGAGATACATCTTTGCCACCGAGTTCGATTGTCCCTGAATCGGGCTTTTCGAAACCGGCAATCATGCGTAAGACCGTGGTCTTTCCAGATCCCGAAGGCCCAAGAAGAGTGAGAAACTCTCCGGCGTAGATATCAAGATTTACACCATCGACGGCCTTTACGGTCCCGAACGATCGGGAGAGATTGCGAATCGAAACAATGACTGATGCAGGGTCGACCACGCTGATGAGCTCCAATGTTCCTTTGATATTGCTATTGGGGATGCAACCTACTTTACCCATCAATTGATAAAAAGAGTGAGTTTTCAGCATGAAAGAGCGTTCGCGGAGGGATTGAGTGGCCGGCGCGTAGGATCCAAGTATGGGGAAAGTGAGCATAACGTTTCTAGGCGCGACATCGACCGTTACGGGTAGCCGTTTTCTCGTCACAAGCGAAAAATCCAAAATTTTGGTGGACGCCGGACTCTTCCAGGGGCTAAAAGAAGTGCGGAAGAAGAATTGGGATCCTTTCCCAGTAGACCCGTCAAGTATCGATGCCATAGTTCTAAGCCATGCGCACTTGGATCATTGTGGGTATTTACCGCTGCTCGTGCGGCAAGGATTTAGAAATCAGATCTTCGCTACTGATTACACCATAAAATTGTCGGCCGTAATTCTTCGGGATTCGGCACACCTGCAGGTGGAGGATGCCGAATTTGCCTCAAAAAAGGGCTTTTCGAAACATGCGATCCCACTTCCGCTCTATGACAGCAATGATGTTGAAAAGACTCTCACTCACTTTTCGGTTGTGGAATTTAGAGCGAAGACTCGGATAACCCAAGATGCTGCGGTCACCTATTTCCCTTCCGGGCATATTCTTGGCTCAGCGTTTCTCCTCCTCGAAATTGACGGAAAGACTTTACTCTTTACGAGTGATATGGGACGCGAGAACCATCCCCTTCTTTCCTCGCCGGATAAACCACCACAGATTGCCCTAGATGCAGTCATTACCGAGTCGACATACGGTGATCGAGTCCACGAGACTCCCATAAATTCTTTCGCCGAAGAGATCAATTCTGCGATCAAACGCGGTGGATCCATTCTTATCCCGGCTTTTGCTGTAGACCGAACTGAAGTAATTTTGATGGCTCTTCGAGAATTAATTGCCAACGACTCAATTCCAAATATTCCAATTTACGTCGATTCTCCAATGGCGTTGACTGCACTGGATTATTACCGAGAGGCGGTTAGGAAGAACTCGCCGGAACTTCGAGAGGGTATGGCAGAGAGGTGGAGATCAGAGGATCCATTTAATCCGGGCGAGTTGAATCAGATGCGTACAACGGAACAATCGAAATCCCTCAATCAATTGGCCGAAACCAGCATGATTATTTCAGCCAGCGGGATGGGAACTGGTGGGAGGGTTGTTCATCACATGAAAAACATGCTCCCCGATTCAAGAAACACTGTCATCTTGGTGGGCTTTCAAGCGGCAGGTAGCCGTGGTCGCTCGCTGGAGGAAGGTAAACGCGAAATCAAGATTCACGGCAAATGGGTTCCAGTCCACGCTCACGTTGTGAAAGTGGAGAGTTTTTCTGTCCACGCCGACTCAGACGAACTCATTTCTTGGCTTAGAAATATCTCGCACCCGAAAGAGACCTTTGTTGTACATGGTGAACCTGATGCAGAAGATGTGTTGGCCGTGCGCCTGCGAGACGAATTGGGATGGAAGGCGACCATTCCAAAGAGTGGAGATGTATTTAGCGTTGGTTAGGATCGTCCAACGACTGGGGGCACGAATCTGCGCAATTCTGGAGTTGGTGCTTTGAGGAAATCAAAGTCGCATCCTTCATCGGCTTGGAGAACATGAGCTTGATATAGCGCTGGCCAACCACGCAAATGTGGGCTCACGGGCGGCACCCAGGCAGTCTTTCTCGCCTCAAGTTCCTCATCAGAAAGTCGTACGTGAAGAGTGCGATTCTGGACATCGAGTTCGATGATGTCGCCGTCTTGTATCAATCCCAGTGCTCCACCAACCGCACCTTCGGGGGCAACGTGAAGAACGCAGGTTCCAAAGGAAGTACCACTCATACGAGAATCTGTTACGCGAACCATGTCGACGACACCTTCTGTGGCAAGTTTCTTTGGGATTGGAATCATCCCCCATTCAGGCATTCCTGGAACACCTACAGCGCCGCAGCCAGAGAGAACAAGAACGCTCTCTTTTGTCACATCGAGATTGGGATCATCAATTCGTGATCGCATGTCTTCGTAGCCGGTAAAGATGACCGCGGGACCCGCGTGCGTCATGAGTTCATTTGAGGCGGCAGAGACTTTGATGACTGCCCCCTTGGGAGCAAGGTTGCCGAAGACGACGGAAAACGCACCAGTGGGTCGCATTGGATTATCAATTGCTCTAATTGCCTTATTAGATTCATCTCGTTTAGACATATGCTCACCGAGTGTTTTCCCCGTAAGTGTTTTTGCATCGAGTTCTAGTAACTCACGAAGTTCGTAGACGAGAGCAGGCAATCCCCCTGCCTTATGAAAATCTTGAATTAACCCCACACCAGAAGGTTCGACATCTGCAAGCACAGGAATGTTCTCTCCAAGTTTTGCGATGCTATCCAAAGTGAGTTCACCACCAATTCGACCGGAGATAGCTAATAGATGAATGAGAGCATTTGTAGAACCTCCGCAAGCATGAAGCACACGTATTGCATTTCGGAATGCTTGTGGCGTCATGATGTCTGAAGGAAGGATCTGCTCATTCACCATTTTTACGACTTCGCGACCCGACGCAAACGCCGCTGCTTTGCGAGATATATCGTCATTTGGAATGGTGGATGTGCCAGGAAGCGACATACCCAACGCTTCAATCATGAGAGCCACGGAAGAGGCCGTACCCATCGTGTTGCAGGAACCAAGTCCACAACTGAGGCATCCTTCAAATTCGCGCCACTCTTGCGCGGAAATCTTCTCAGATCGATAATCCGCCCACATGCGCCAGAGATCAGTGCCCGTGCCGATTCTCTTTCCTTTATACATCGCGGCGGGGCGAGCGCCCGCCGTAAACATAACAGTCGGAAGATTGGCGCTAGCAGCGCCCATAAGTGCTCCCGGAACGCTCTTGTCACAATTTGCTAGAAGTACTACTCCATCAAGTGGGTAAGAGCGAAGGTATTCTTCGATTTCCATTGAAAGAAGATTGCGATAAAGCATCGCTGAAGGTTTCATGAGATCTTCACCGAGCGACATAACTGAAAACACGATTGGAATGCCGCCGGCATCAATAATTCCTGCCTTAACGTCATCGATGTAGTCGCGTAGCGGAAGATTGCAGGGATTCAACTCACTAGATGAATCGGCGATTCCGATGATAGGGCGCTTGTTGTCGGGCTCGATCTTCAATCCAACCGATGCCATTACGACCCGATGCGACAGAGCTACTTCGTCATTGCCAGCAAACCACTCGTTACTTCTTAGGGTGTGTTTAAGCGACATTTAGATACCTTATCGATTGGATGGTCTTGGAATTCCTAGCCCAGTTGCACCAGGTTTGGATTGTGTAAAGGGCTTACCACTTCGTTTCAACCATTCGAGAGAAATTTCAGCACGACGGACTTTTTCACGGGCAAAAGCGATTGCGTCATTCTCAAGATGCATTCCAGAGGGATAAATTCCCCGCGAGTTTCGCAAACCGAATTTCACATAGAGTGGTGAAGAAACTTCAACGAGATCTGCAATTTCATTTCCGCGAACCACGCCGCCGAGACTGTCTGGTGCCTCGACGTAGAGGTCAAGGGGGAGATTTGTCGCCGCTCGCATTTCCGATAATTCATTCAATGTCAGGTCCGTAGGGAGATTGATTGTGTCTCCGCCGATAGATTCAAGTAGCTTGACGGTCGCCGGATTTGATGGTGCCTTCATGACGGAGACCTTGAAGATAGCGTCGCTTGGAACTTGCCCCTTTGCTCGAGCCTGTGACAGAACTTGAAGCAATCCAAGATCAGCGATAAGCATTCCGCGGATACCGCACTCGAATGCTCGCAGTGCATCTTCAACGGCGTATCGAAGTTGTCGCATTCCTCGAACAGATCCGCCGAGTGCGGCGCCTTCGGGTCCTCGGGACATTGCGCCCACTCCCCACTCTTCACGTGGTCCAATGAAGAGTGAAATTTCAAGACCGGCATCAAAAGCGATTTTCGACATTTCCCGTAATTCAGATTCTGTGTGCAACATGGCACCACTGCCTTGAGAGACGCGGTTGATTGTGATTCCACGTTTTCTGGCTTCATCAAGTGCGGCACTGAGTACCTTCGGCCCTTCAACAGAGGGGATTTCGATTCGGAATTCTGCGCCGTCCGGAAAGCGGATAGAACTGGCCGCTGGAAGAGTTTCAGGGTTGAACCCACCCAGTAGTGCGTCTGAGAGCATTGAATTATCCGTTCGGTATTGCCGAACGTTGTTCGGCAGTACTAGTATTCCCTATAGGCTTTCAATGTCAACGATTAAGTTGCGAAGAAGGGAGAGTCCCGTGGCCTTAGCCAAGCAGAAGCACCCATATACAGTAGAGAGCGTTAGTCGGGCTCTCACTCTCGTTGACCATATTGTTACTGCACCACATGAGGGTCTGACTCTGGCTCAGATAGTGCGCCTAACGGGCGCTTCAAAGGGTGCGACTCATGCGATGCTGCGAACCCTGGTCGACCACGGATATCTTAGAATCTCCGAACCCGGGCCGCGCTACCTGCCAGGTATGGCGCTCATTCGAATTGGCGATCTAGCGAGTGCCCGCGAGCCCTTGGCAGGAGTCTCGCGCGCTATCCTGACTGACCTGAGTCAGAAATCGGGGCTGACGGTGCGGATTGCGCAAAATGACAATGGTTACCCAATCTTCGTAGAGCGAATTGATGGTCCTGGAACCGTTCGGTTTTACACTTCTCTTGGGCTTCGCGAATTACCTCATGTGAGTTCCGTCGGTAAAGCCATATTGGCCGAACTCTCGGACGAGAGGATTCAGACGATTGCAGAAGAATCAGGGCTGGAAGCGCGAACTCCAAACACGATCACGACGATTTCACGACTAATGTCTGAGATTCAAGAAGTTCGACAACAGGGCTTTGCAGTAGACGATGAAGAGGATGCACAAGGAGTCTTCTGCGTTGGCGCTGCTTTCTTTGACCACTCCGGACAATGCGCTGGCGGCATCAGTACCACTGGAATCAAGATGGATCAATCTTTAGAAAGTGTTCAGAGATTAGGCGAACTGGTTCTGAGGCATGCTAACCAGATAACCGAAGCGCTCGGCGGAAAGAAGAGATTAAAGAGTGTCTCTCAATAATTTATTTGATGTAGATCTTGCCCGCTTTTTCAGTAACTTTATACTTTTTATTGCGGAAGACTTGGTCACATATGCACCGAGTGCGGACTTTGCGGCCTTTTCTAGAGAAAATCCAGAAAATGCCTCTGCTTTAGTAAGAAAAAAAGATGGCACAAGAGCGCCAACGAACGTGAGGAAATGGCGTCGGTCAAATTTGGACATTGGCAGAGGTTACTCCTCTTCCAGGTCGGGTTCGATGATTCCCTCCAACTTACGCTTCAAGTAAAAGATTACAGAAATAACAGCGATGAGAAATCCGATTGCCCAGTACTTGAGTACATGTTCGAGTTTGGCCAATTGATTTGAAAATTCATACCCAAGAAGTACAACTATTGTTGAAAAGACTATTCCGCCAGCGGCATTCCATTTGAGAAAAGTCCAGTATGGAACCCGGTTCATGCCCGCGAGTGCTGGAACAAGGGCACGTAAGAGGGCTTGCGCTCTTCCAAAAAAAATGGCTCCGCCGTGATACTTATCAAAGATGTGCTGAGCAAGCCGCCAACGTTTGGCTCCAACTAGTCTGCCCATCCGCGAGATTTCAATTTTCGGTCCAAAGTGTTTGCCCACCTCGTATCCCACGGAGTCGCCGGCAATTGCTCCAATAATTGCGCATAGAAGGAAGAGCCATAATGGCCACACTTCTTGATATGCCAGTACTCCACCGATGAGAAGTGATGTTTCTCCGGGTAGTACAAATCCAATGAAAGCTGCGGCTTCAGAAAAAGCCAGAAGAATAAGAAGCATGAAGAGTGGGACTTCTAGATTATTGGCTACGAGCCACTCGGCGACAGTTTGAATCCATTGGGACATGAGGGTAAGCCTATTGGCAGGCTCAATTTTTATCTTCAGGTCTTCCAATCACTTCAATCGAATTTTTGATGGCGCTTGGGTCGGTAGACTTGCTGCACTATGGCTCGCAATTTAGTTAATCTCGAAGGTGTGTCTAAGGCTTTCGACATCAAGCAACTACTTGATGAAGTCTCCCTCGGCATATCCGAAGGGGATCGAATTGGAATCGTCGGCCGCAACGGGTCAGGAAAGAGCACGCTCCTTCGCGTAATGGCATCAGTTGAGCCCGCCGATCAGGGAAGAGTCACGCAGGCAAATGGAATTCGCGTCGGGCTACTTTCCCAAGTTGACTTGGCTGATCCCTCGGCCACTGTCCGAGACGTAATTTTGGGGCAGCGCCTGGAGCATGAGTGGGCAGGAGAATCTGGAATTCGAGAGGTTTTCGACGGACTTTTTGGAGGTCATTCCGAGGAGTTCTTTAATCGAACTTTCATAGCACTCTCAGGTGGCGAACGTAGGCGAGTGGGTCTGGCAAAACTTCTTATCGATGATCTCGACCTCATACTTCTCGATGAGCCAACAAACCACTTGGATGTTGAAGGTGTTGCATGGCTCTCTCGTCACCTCAATAGCCGTAAAGGTTTGGCAGTTGCGGTCATTACTCACGATCGTTGGTTTCTGGATGCGGTGACTGAGCGAACGTGGGAAGTTGTGAATGGCGCTGTCGAGGAATACGACGGCGGGTATTCCGCTTACGTGCTGGCTAAAGCTGAGCGAGGACGGCAGGCGTCAGCAATGGAAGGACGCAGAAATCAACTCATTCGCAAAGAGTTGGCCTGGTTGCGAAGGGGCCCGCCCGCCCGCACCTCGAAGCCGAAATTTAGAGTGGATGCAGCCAACGAACTGATTGCTGCCGAGCCTGCGCCCCGAGATGGAAATGAGCTTTTGCGTTTTGCGCGAAATCGACTCGGCAACACCGTGTACGAACTCCACCACGCGCAAATTCGCGCAGGCGAGAAGGAGATTCTCCACGATACATATTGGAACGTAGGACCAGGTGATCGCATAGGAATCGTTGGAATAAATGGTGCTGGGAAGACGACTCTTATGAGAACTCTTGCCGGAGAGATCAAACCAAGCAGCGGAAAATTGGTGACGGGCGTAACGGTGAAGTCTGCATTTCTTTCCCAGCATCTAACGGAATTGAAACCGACATGGAGGGTTTTGGAGGCTGTTGAAGACGTCGCGCTTCACGTGGAATTGGGAAACGGGAAGGACCTCTCTGCATCACAACTCTGTGAAAGGTTAGGTTTTGACCGCGAGTCGCAGTGGACTCCCGTCGACAGTCTGTCAGGTGGCGAGAAAAGAAGATTGCAATTGACTCGTCTATTAATGGAGAGTCCTAACGTTCTGCTCTTAGATGAGCCGACAAATGATTTTGATATCGAAACCCTCACCGAACTAGAAGATTTACTCGACAGTTACACGGGTACGGTTCTTGTCATTTCGCACGATCGCTATTTTCTTGAAAGGGTATGTGATAGTTTCGTTGGCATGCTCGGTGATGGTCAACTTCGCGACTTACCTCGCGGAATTGACCAGTATCTTGAGCAACGTGAAGAGATGATTATTGCGGCCAACGAGACGGAAGCCTCCACGCGGAAAGTTTCGAATGCTGCGCTCGAACGGCAATTGAAGAAAGAGCTGGCTCGTCTAGAGCGACAGATCGAAAAAACTCACGAAAAGGAGCGTCAATTACTTCTGGCGCAAGATGATGCTTTAAATGATCCTGGCGCACTGGTGGAGGTGCAAAACTCACTCGAAGAGACTCAAAAACTCCGGATGAACCTCGAGGAGCAGTGGCTGGCGGCGACTCTTCAATTGGAAGATTGAGATAATGTTTGCTCATGTCCAATAAAGTCGTGAATCTTGTCGAAATTACTCTCTTCCGCGCCCGCTGGTTGCTTGCTCCTCTTTATGTGGGCCTCGTAGGCGCGCTCGCGCTTTTAGCGTATCGATTCGTTTTTGAGTTCATCACTCTCGCTCGCCATATAACCAACTTGGACGCGCACGATTTCACGCTGGACCTGTTGGCGTTGTTGGATCTCACCCTTCTAGCAAATTTAATTCTTATGGTGATATTCGCCGGATATGAAAACTTCGTATCACGGATCGATGTCGCGCAGGGATCAAAGGATCGCCCTCATTGGATGGGAACAATAGATTTCTCCGGCCTGAAAATTAAACTCATCGGCTCCTTGGTTGCCATATCGGTAATTGAACTCCTAAAAGATTTCATTGAACTATCGGGTGCGGATTCAATCGGGCAAGGAACCATCGGTCGAATCGCTATTCACTTAACCTTTGTCATATCGGGAGTTCTATTCGCACTTATGGATTGGATCGCAGATAAAAGGGAATTCCACGGAACCCACCCCTAATGCGAATTGATTTACTCGCGGCTTTTGCAGGCGTATTTATTGCAATTCAATCCAGAGCAAACGGCGAACTCGCATACCGCATGGGAAATGCGCTTGAAGCTGCGCTTATTTCATTTGGTTCCGGGTTACTTGCAGTACTTCTAATTTCCCTGTTCCATGCAGGGATCAAGCGTGGGGTTGGAAAGACTCTGACTGCGGTGCGTGATGGGGCCATTCCCAAATGGCGCCTTATTGGTGGTGCCCTCGGAGGAATTGTTATTGCGGTGCAGACGCAGATTGTTCCTCTTATGGGTGTTGCAATCTATTCAGTGGCGGTGATTTCGGGACAGACTGCGATGTCGCTTGTTGTAGATCGAATCGGGCTTACTGGTGGCGGCAAAAAGATGCTATCAAAGTATCGGATCGCAGCTGCCTCCCTTACTGTAATTGCAGTGTTGGTGTCAGTGTGGGATCGGATAGATGCTAAGCACCTCTCGTTCTTCGCCGTAGCCCTCGGAGTTTTCTCTGGAGGACTCGTCGGTATCCAGCGCGCATTTAACGGTCAGGTAAATGAACATTCGGGACAGAGTTTTTCCACATCTCTCTTTAATTTCATAACCGGAACTGCGTTATTGGCAATTTTGTTTGTCGCCTCGATCGTGACGCATCATGGTCATATCTCACCATTCCCGACCGGGCCTTGGTGGATGTACCTTGGTGGCGTAACGGGCTTGATCTATATTGCTTTTTCAGCGACGGTGGTGCAGCACGTAGGAGTGCTTACTTTTACTTTATTTAGCATCGGCGGTCAGCTTGTTGGCTCTCTTGTGATTGACATCTTCCTTCCATCTAAAGGTGTGCATGTAGGTGCTTACCTGGTAACAGGAATCTTGATGACATACCTTGGTGTACTTGCGAACAATGACCGAACATCAGGCGGGAGCAGGCCTAGTCGACTCGTGAATGACTAGTTGTCGCTGATTCGATCACACACACTTCTTTACAGCGGCCGCAACCGCTTTAACCACATTCGGGTCAAAGACGCTTGGGACGATGAAAGAGGCGTTGAGTTGCTCGTCGCTGACACAATCCGCAATTGCTTCGGCCACTGCGACCAGCAACTCGTCCGTGATCTTATGGGCGTTGGCATCGAGCAAGCCTCGGAAGATGCCTGGGAAGGCAAGAACGTTGTTGATCTGGTTGGGTTGATCGCTTCGCCCTGTTGCGACAACTGTTGCGTGCTTACGAGCGAGAACTGGATCAATCTCAGAATCCGGATTTGCCAGAGCAAAGACAATCGCATCTCGGCCCATTCCAGCTATGTCAGACTCCTTCAAGATATTTGGAGCACTGACCCCGATAAATATGTCAGCTCCCTGCAATCCTTCGGAAATCGTGCCTGAGAAATCGGTTGGATTGCAATGGTCAATGAACCAATGACGATCCGGATCCTTGGTCACGGTACCGCTATGAATGGCCCCTTTCGTATCAAAGGCGATGATGTTCTTGGCGCCGCTGATAGTGAGCAAGCGCGCAATTGCGGTTCCGGCCGCACCTGCTCCGGTCATAATGATCTTGCACTCGGAGAGTTCTTTCTTTACGAGTTTCAATGAATTTCGCAACGCCGCAAGTACAACAATCGCGGTCCCGTGCTGATCATCATGGAAAACCGGGATATCGAGGAGCTCGCGCAGTCGACGTTCGACTTCAAAGCACCTTGGGGCAGAAATATCTTCAAGGTTGATCCCACCGTACACCGGAGCGATCAATTGGACGGTGCGAACAATTTCATCAACGTTTTGTGTGTCCAAACAGACGGGCCACGCATCAACATCTCCAAAACGCTTGAATAACGCGGCCTTTCCTTCCATTACGGGAAGTGCCGCGGCCGGTCCGATATTTCCAAGACCCAGAACAGCTGAGCCATCAGTAACAACAGCTACCGTGTTTCTCTTAATCGTCAATCGACGAGCATCGGAAGGGTCATCCACAATTGCCTGACAGATGCGAGCAACGCCTGGCGTGTAGGCCCGGGAGAGATCGTCGCGTGTTTTCAATGGAACCTTGGATTGAATTTCAATCTTTCCACCAAGGTGGAGAAGGAATGTTCTATCGCTGACCTTTCGGACGGAAAGTCCAGGGTGAGCGCTGATCGCCTTTGTGATCTCTTCCGCGTGTTCTGCGTTGATCGTGTCGCAGGTGACATCCACAACCACTCGTTCGAGCAATGACTCCACAACATCCAAGGCTGTGATTGTCGCTCCCGCCTTTGTGATTGTCGCCGTTGCTTCTGCGACAGGTTGTGCCGAAGGTGCGCCTTCGACTCGAATTGTTATGCCATACCCAGGACTAGTCGATGCCATTTTATACAACTCCGTAAAGTCGGTCGCCCGCGTCACCAAGACCCGGAACGATGTAGCCATTTTCGTTTAGTTTCGTATCGAGAGCTCCCGTAACAATTGTTATTGGTACGGTGGAGTTCTCAAACGCTTGCTCCATATGAGCAATTCCTTCGGGTGCCGCGATAATGCAGATCGCGGTGATATCTGTCGCTCCCAAATCGATTAAGTAATTGAGGGCTGCTACCAGTGTTCCCCCGGTTGCCAGCATTGGATCCAGAACGAAGCACTGTCTCCCAGATAAATCATCGGGAAGCCGATTGGCGTAAGTGCTAGCTTCCAAAGTCTCTTCGTTTCTGACCATTCCAAGAAATCCGACCTCGGCAGTTGGGATTAAACGGACCATACCTTCTAGCATTCCAAGCCCTGCACGGAGAATCGGTACGACGAGTGGAGTTGGGCCAGCCATCTTGATGCCTTGCGTGAGTACGACCGGTGTTTTCACCTCAACTGTTTTAGTGCGCACATCGCGCGTCGCCTCGTAGGCGAGCAATGTCACAAGTTCTTCAACAAGTCTTCGGAAGGTTGGAGAGTCCGTGTTCTCGTCGCGTAAAAGGGTCAATTTGTGCGAGATAAGTGGGTGATCTGCGACGTGGACTTTCATGTTTCCTACCTTACAGGGCTTTCCTTCCGGCGAAATGAGTGTCACTATGCAACCAGGGATACTCATGAAATAGGGAGGCCGCAATGACCCAAGATGACATAGCAGTGGCCGCCTGGCACGAAGATGGTCGATGGACCCTTGCGCAGTTAGATGATCCATATGATTTAGAGCACATTATTGATCAACTAAAGAGTCAGCGTACGAACGGTGGGGCGATTGCGCTGCTGGCTATTGACGAGGAGTTTTTCATTTTGATTCGAGTCCTTGGATCTCACATAAGTATGTTCATGAGCGATGCGACTTGTGCAATTGACTATGAAGTCGGTGCCAAATTTATCGAGCTCTCCGATCTTCCATTTCCTGAGGAGGACGACGAACCTCTACCGATGGGTCACTTAGACATTCTGGCCGATCTTGGCATGAACCATATGGAGATCTCTGCACTCTGCGACGATGCCGAGTTGTTCCCGGATGAACAATTGGATGCGATCGCCACTCGTCTCGGTTTTGGAGAAGAATTTCGTCAACTGGTTGACATCTGAGCATGCTCGAAAATGTGTGAGTTCCAGATTAAAAGAAAGAGCACAATCTGTCACCTCACACATTTTTCTCGCATTACAGTTGCTAAATGAACACCGAAGCTGCCATGCGGATAGCGATTGATCTCGCCAAGAGTTCGTCGATAAATACCGATGATGTTCCAGTGGGAGCGGTAATCCTCAATTCGTCTGGTGAGGTAGTTTCGACGGGTACCAACGAAAGGGAATTGAACTCCGATCCGAGTGGCCACGCGGAAATCGTTGCGATGCGTAAGGCAGGCAAGTCTCTTGAAAATTGGCGCTTAGATGCTCACACCCTCGTGGTCACTCTCGAACCGTGTGCGATGTGTGCCGGAGCAATCGCCCAGTCGCGGATGGCGAAGCTTGTTTTCGGTGCGTGGGATGAGAAGGCTGGTGCGGTAGGTTCGGTCTGGGATATTTTGCGTGATCCCAGAGCGCTCAATAGAGTAGAGGTCGTTTCCGGCGTTCTCGCGGGGGAGTGCGCGCAGATGCTGGCTACTTTTTTTCAGGAGAAGCGAAAAGGAATTTAGTTACGGTATCGTCACCCCTGGTGGCGTGTCCGAGCGGCCAAAGGAGCACGCCTCGAAAGCGTGTGTTGGGGAAACTCAACCGTGGGTTCAAATCCCACCGCCACCGCCAAGGATTTTTCTATTTAAATAATGATTTCGTATGACGGATTAAGAATTGTCAGCGAGCCCTCCGTCTCACCGACCATACCTTCGGCAAGTAGTTGCGATCCAACATCAAGACCTGCGATTTCGCGTCGACCGAGGAACTGCAAAGTGACTCCCCCGGTCTCATCCCAAATTTCTACTTCGACGATTGGCGCTGAATCCCTGGGGGCGGTGCGAATTGAAGTTACTCGGCCCTTGACGTGGGCTCTACTGCGCCAAGTGATCTTGCCGATTGGCAGGATCTTTTCTGAGTAGTGGCTTACCGGCTCGTTATTTTTGAAAGAAACCGCGGTAGCTGGTTTCAACTTTGGAATCGTTAGCGCTTCCTTCTTTGCAGATGCCGATTCTGCTGGTGATGCGGGAGCGTGTGGTTCGTGAACAACAACTTCCTTATCCGAAATAATTTTGGCGACATCAAACGGAATAATTGTGGCTACCACACGTGGGAGTTGGGAGATAGGTCGGGCAATTTCTTCAGCCGTCTGATCGTGGAGTAGTTTCCCGAGCCACGGAGCATATGAGCGCCGGGGTAGCAGGAGAGTTAGTTCAACGTCTTGTGACGCCGTTGAACGGATCGCGTAATCCATAGCGGCATTCGGTAACCGGCGATCGGGACAATCGACTAATTCAAGCATGACGTCATTAAGTGCATGGGTTGCTTGCCAAGTCTTCTTGATCTCCTCTGCACGTTGATCGTCAATGACAAAGTGAACCGCAGAAAGTGAATGCGGATTGAGACTTCTTGCATATCGAACGGCACCCACTGTTGCGACATCGACGCTGTCTACAAGAATGGTCACATCGTGGCGGCTGATAGATGTCGCTCGTGACTCCTCGCTTTTCAAATTAAGAGCTGCTTGCTCGCGTTGATACTGGTGGTTGAGACGAAGCAGTGAATAGACGGCGATGGGAGCAATTGTGATTACCAGCCATGCACCTTCAGTAAATTTGACAATAGCGAAAACGATTACGACGATAAGCGAAACGCCGCCAGCGAGGCCATTAATAAATATCTTGAGTTTCCAGCTACCTAGACGATGCCGGTACGCGTGCTTTGCCATTCCAAATCCAGCCAAGGTAAAGCCCGTAAAGACGCCAAGTGCGTAGAACGCTACAAGACGATCTACGCCCGCACCAGTGATGAGAATCAGAACGATGGCCGAACTAGCCAAGAAGATGATGCCGTTTGAGAACGCGAGACGGTGTCCGCGCTTTGTGAGCTGGTGTGGCAGATACCCATCGGTTGCGACGAAGTTACAGAGAATTGGGAAGGCGCTATAGGTTGTATTTGCCCCCGCGAAAAGAATTAACATTGTTGCAGTTTGAACAAAGATAAAGAAAATTTTCCCGCCAGGTCCATCTCCCAGAGCAGCTTTGGCAATCTGCGAAATAACAGTCGGAGTTCCAGTTTCAAATGGCATTGCGTGAATTTTTTGGGCGAACCAAGAAACGCCAAGGACTAAAGTTCCTAAAATAGAACTCATGATGACGAGAGTCCGACGTGCATTTCGGGCTTCAGGGACTTTGAAGAGAGCAACCCCATCTGAGATCGCTTCCAGTCCTGTAAGGGATGATCCGCCATTTGCGAATGCCCTTAGGAGAATAAAGATGGCGCTGAAAGTGAGCAACCCTTGCGCCTCACCGATTGGGTACGTGCCCGGCACGTCAGTAGAGAGGACGGGAAGGGTGTCGTTAAATACTCTATAAAGTCCGGTAATGAATACCACGGCCATAGCGCCAACGAATAGATAGGTCGGCATTGCGAAAGACTTTCCTGCTTCTTTAACACCCCTAAGGTTGCCATAAGTAATAAGCACAATAATTCCCAACGTCATATACACCTTGCCGGGATGCAACGAGGGGAAAGTTGAAATGATCGCTGCCACACCTGCGGCTGATTGAATGGCGACCGTAACAATGTAATCAAGCATGAGGGCAACCGCAGCAACAACCGACATTCCTGGACCAAAGTTATCTCGCGTGACAATGTAGGCACCACCCGTTTTGGTATAAACCTCAATAACATTGCGATAACTGAGCGTGATGATGGTAAGAATCCCGATGATGACCGCTGTCATCGGCATCATGAGTGCAAACGAGGCCAATCCGAAAGCAGGCAGGAGCGCGATCAAGATCTGTTCGCTGCCATAAGCAGATGATGAGATGCAGTCTGAGGAAAGGATCCCCAGGGCGTACCTCTTGGCTAAGCGCTGGTGCCCAAGAGTGTGGCGATTGAGAGGGTTTCCCAGAAAGAATCGCTTGATTTTGTACATGAAGGGATCATTGAGATGGGCATGTTCCTGCAAGGCAACTGGGGCGGGAGCATCATCTGTCCAGGATTTAGGCACTATCTCTCCCCTGGTAATTGCTTACGTTGCTTGGCAGCGGGTAATTGCGGGTCATTGCGGTAATCCTAGATTGGTTTTATTGACTTTGTTCACTCTAGGCGACTGACTCTCTGAAGGACTCTCCTTGAGTGGGCGGGTATGCTCGACCCATGAGAACACAGCTATATATCGATGGAAAATGGGTTGATGGCAGCGGGAAAATGCCGGTTTATGACCCAAGTGACGGATCTGTCATTGCCGAAGTCGCCACTGCTGGCGAGGCCGAAGTTGAAGCGGCGATAGCGGCAGCGCATCGCGCGCAACCAGAGTGGGCGGCCACTGCCCCTCGATATCGGAGCGAACTTCTACGCAAGGCATTTGAACTCATGACCGCCGAGAGCGACATGCTCGCCGAACTAGTCTCGCGCGAAAACGGAAAAGTCTTCTCGGATGCCAAGGGCGAGGTTGCGTACGCCGCAGAATTTTTCCGATGGTTTGCTGAAGAGACCGTTCGGGTTCCTGGAGATTTCCGCAAGTCCCCAAGTGGCGACAAGCGAATCCTCGTCACGCACCAACCAGTTGGTGTTTCACTTCTTATTACTCCTTGGAATTTTCCAGCAGGTATGGCGACTCGAAAGATTGGTCCGGCACTCGCGGCTGGTTGCACCGTGATTCTCAAGCCCGCCAGTGAAACACCTTTAACCGCGCTCGCGATCGTCGACATTCTCGAACGAGTGGGCGTGCCAAAGGGTGTCGTTAACCTCATTCTTCCCAACCCGGTAGGGTCACTTATTAGCAAAATGCTCCACGACCCTCGCGTCAAGAATCTTTCCTTCACTGGTTCAACCGAGATTGGTCGTGTCTTGCTTCGCGAGGCAGCCGATCAAGTAATTCGTTGTTCCATGGAATTGGGCGGCAATGCCCCTGTATTGGTTTTTGATGACGCAGATATTCCAACGGCAGTTGAAGGTTTGATGGTTGCCAAGATGCGCAATGGCGGATCAGCCTGCACCGCGGCCAATCGTGTATATGTACAGCGATCGATCGCTAAGGATTTCACAGCAGCCTTTACCAAGGCCATGTCTGAGATGGTTATGGGACCTGGAATGGCCAAAGGCGTAAATCTAGGCGCAAGTGTTTCCATGAAAGAGCGGAACAAGATTGCCGACCTCGTTGCCAATGCAGTCAGTGCGGGTGCCAAGGTTCAGACTGGCGGAAAGCTTCCTGAGGGAGTTGGGGCTTTCTACCCGGCCACCGTTTTAACAGTGGAGAAAGATAACGACATTCTCAACCACGAAGTGTTTGGTCCGGTTGCCCCCGTTGTCATTTTCGACACTGACGCAGAGGCCATTGCGCTCGCAAATAACACCGATTTTGGACTCATTAGTTATGTATTCTCTGGCGATCTTGCTCGCGCGATCCGTGTGGCTGAAGCAATGGAATCTGGCATGGTTGCAATCAACCGTGGCGTCATTTCGGATCCGGCGGCTCCCTTTGGCGGAACGAAGCAGAGCGGACTCGGTCGAGAAGGAGGATTCGCGGGAATCCACGAATTCCTTGAGACCAAGTACATCGGCGTGCAGATCTAGCACCTAATTTCTGCCCGTAATAGCGAGAAAGTCCTTGACACTTCTCAGACACACTGATATTTTCCGCACACGTCTGAAGTATTACTCCAGAAAAGTAAGCAATTCGTGGAGTAACACTTCATAAGAGAGGTGTGGGGATCGACATGGTTCAAGTTGGCATTCTCACCAAACTGAGAAAGGTCGAAGACCAGGTGACTGTCGCGGAAGCGAGCGCCTGTAATTTCATCACTAATAACGCCGAACTAGTAATCAAGAGTCCCCTTCACGTAGTGGCGGAAGCCAGTGGCACCAGTGAGGCAACGATTATTCGTCTGTGTCGCAAAGTAGATCTCTCCGGTTTCCAAGAACTACGACTTGCTCTAGCCCGAGACCATAAGAGTCATCAGATTGATGCAATTCACGAAGATGTTGCTCTTGATGATGAGCCATCTGTGATGCTCAACAAAGTCTTTGCTGGGTTCGTCAACACATTGAATGACACATTAAAGATTATCGATGCCGCTCAGTTCCAATCGATCATTGATGTTATTTCCTCTGCCAAGAGCATCAGCTTCTTTGGGCTAGGAGCATCCGGTTCTGTAGCACAGAATGCGTATTACCGGTTCATGAGGTTGGGTGTGCCGTGCTACGTACTCACAGACAGTAGCGGGCAGCTCAGTCGGGTATCAATGTTGGGCGAAGGTGATGTGGTGGTCGTCATTTCACACTCTGGTCGCTCTCGGGACGTTATCTTCGCGGTGGAGAAAGCTCGAGAGCGTGGCGCTATATGTGTCGCCGTAACCCAATATGGTCAGCAGCCACTTGTTAAAGCAAGTGATTTTGTTCTATTCACGTCATCAACGGAAACTGTTTTCCGGACCGAAGCCATGGCTTCTCGTGTGGCCCATCAAGCACTCCTTGACGCAGTCTTTGTCGGGGTTTCCCTCACGCGTTACGAAACGGTCATTGAAGCAATCAACACAAATCGCAAACTTACTGAACAGCTCCACAAGTAAAACCACTCACAACAACGGGTACCAGAAAGCGAGATAGCTCATATGGAAGATATATATCGACATAAGTCATCACGGCGAAAATTGCTCTTAATCGGGGGATTTTTACTTGCCAGCATTTCTCTTCCAACTTTGGCACTGGGCAGTCTGTCAGCCAATGCTGCAGTTCGAATTAAGCCGCAAGCCGCCAAAATAAAGGACGTTGTGTACGCCCAAAGCGTGCCTATTACTTCTCTCGCAACGGCGGGAACTCAACCTCAGGTGTATCCAGCTGGCTATGAGGCTGCTTTTGCCATCTATTCCGGTCTGGTCCGATTTAAGAGCAACCTCACGATCGAACCAGATCTAGCAACGGCTTGGTCTGTTTCTAACGATGACCGAAAGTGGACATTTGAACTGCGTAAGGGTGTCAAGTTCCATGATGGTCAGCCTTTCAATGCTGATGCAGTAGTTGCATATTTCACCAAGATGATTGATAAGACTTATAACGTCTCGGCCTATGGTTTATGGTCGGCAATCGAATCGACAGTCAAAGTTGATGACAATACAGTCTTGATTACAACTACTAAGCCATTCGGTGCATTGTTGAACACACTTGCACATGGTTCGGGACTGATTCCTAGCCCACTTCTCACGGCTAAGGGACCAGCGGAAGCTGCTCTCCGTCCAGTCGGCACCGGTCCTTACAAACTAGATAAATTTGAACCCGGGACAAAGTTGGTGCTTAAGGCGAATGCCAATTACTACGGTGCTAAACCAGTTTACGATTCGATAACCTACGTTTACATTGGAGATCCTGCTGCACGCATGGCAGCGCTTCAAGCTGGACAGGTAAACATCGTTGATGCGGTGCCAGTGGGACAGGTTGCAAGCCTGTCCGCAAGTAAGAATGTGAACATCATCAATATTCCAGGCCTTCAAGTCTTTGGAATAGGACTGAACTTCAATAATCCAATATTGCGTCTTAAGTCTGTACGCCAAGCACTCAATTACGCTGTTGATGTCCAATCGATTACCGCTTCTCTCTTCCGTGGGTATGCCACTCCCCTTACCAGCCCGCTTGCACCAAAAACAAACGGATTTGCGACGGCCGGCCCCAATAAATACGATCCAGAACGAGCCAAGGTGATGTTGAAACAAGTCGGACTCACTCCAGGCAAGAATGGAATGTTGGAAAAGAACGGTGTTCCGGTTTCATTCCGACTTCGCGTGCCTGACGGCATGTATCCAAATGATTTACTCGTTGCAGCTGCGGTTCAAGAGCAATTAAAGAACGTCGGCATCGATGTAGTACTTCAAAAAGTGGATAAAGCAGTCTTTTGGAGTGGGATCAAAGTTGCTAGAGCCAATGTTGATTTCGACATGGCACTCTTTGGATTCAATCCATCACACGGAAGCGGAGCCCTGCAGCTTGACATTATGTACACGTCAAACGCGACAGACGGACCGGTTGCTGGTTGGAATTTCAACTGGTACAGCAACAAGAAAGTTGACGATTGGCTTGCAAAATCACTGCAGGCGGTTAACCCAGCCACCCAGAAGACACTTCTAGCGCAAGCTGGTCGTGAAATCTGGCGTGATTCACCATATATCTGGCTCTATGTGCGTAATAACCTCAGCGCGTACGACGACAAGGCGGCAACTCCACTGGTCTTGCCAGTTGTTTTCACGCTTCCATCACGCACGATAGGTAAATAACCTCGCAGGGGGGCGGATGCTACGTTTCATAGCTGGACGCTTGGCGAATATCGCTGTTCAAGTTTCTGTAATTGCAACAGCGGTATTCGCACTCTTCAGAATGGCTCCAGGGGATCCTGCTGCTTTGATACTCGGTGCAAATGCTACGCAGAGTCAGGTTGATGTATTGAGAGAGCAAATGGGTCTCAACCAACCGATCTTTGTTCAGTTTATTGAGTATCTGCAGAACCTGGTGCAAGGCGATCTAGGTATATCTTCAAGTTATTCGCAACCAGTAATGACAGTTATTATGAGCAGGGTCGATGAAACAGCGGCCCTGCTCATTTTAAGCCTTCTCATTGCAACGAGCATCGGCCTTGTCGGCGGAGTAATGGCGGCAGTAAGACCCAGATCCTTCTTTTGGAGAGGCACACTCCTTCTCTGGGTCTTACTACTAGCTGTTCCGAACTTCTGGTTCGGCATGCTTCTTATCCAGTTATTTGCTGTTAAGTTGCAATGGCTTCCAGCTTATGGATCTGCCGGAATGGCCGGATTGATCCTGCCGGCGATCGCAGTTTCGGCAAGGCTGGTCGCACTTATTGCACGACTCACTCGTGCTGCCATGCTTGAAATACTGGGTGAGGACTTCATTCGAACTGCAAACTCTCGTGGCGTCTCACCCGTTAGGTTGATTCTGGTACATGCACTCAAGCCTGCTTTCCCATCCGTTCTAGTTCTTATTGGTTTGCAGGCCGGCTACCTATTTGGTGGCGCTGTCGTTGTTGAAAACCTTTTCTCATATCCCGGAATGGGACAACTTCTTCTCGCTGCGGTAAGCCAACGTGATTACACCCTGATGCAGGGAATCACGATCTTTTTCGTCGCTGGTTTTCTCATTATCAATTTATGCGTTGATATTGTTTCGTCGCGAATCGATCCACGAATCCAAATTCAAAGAGCAAAAGCATGAATAATTTGCCAGGAAGATTGATGAGAAACATTCACCTAAGAGCAAGCCTTGGAATTGGAATTGGAATTGTTCTATTTTTTATGTTGGTATCAATTTTTGCTTCGCTAATTTCGCCCTATGACCCAACGACACAAAATTTGCTCGCCACTTTACAAACACCCTCGTTAACTCATCTCTTTGGAACTGATGCGCTTGGTCGCGACATACTGTCGCGAGTAATTCATGGAACGAGTTTTGAATTGATCGTGGTCCTACCTGCGGTTACAACCGGAATTCTTCTCGCACTACCGGCAGGATTGCTAGCAGGTTACCGTGGCGGTTGGATTGATCGGGTTGTCTCTTGGATATCTGATTCGGTGCTCACATTTCCGGCAATGGTTTTGGCGATTGTTCTCGTAGCCGTTCTTGGCTCTGGTTTTTTCACTTTGATCCTGGCGATCGTCGCGACTCAGGCACCTCAGATGGTTCGCTACATTCGTGGATTTACTGTGCAGGTTAGGTCAGCTGATTATGTTATGGCGGCACGAGCAAGCGGTAGTAAAGCGAGCTCAATCCTTATTCGCCATGTGCTTCCGAACATCCTTGGTCCGATCATGGTGATTTTGAGTCTCTTCGCTAGTGAGGCTCTTCTCATTATTGCCGCATTGGGCTTCCTGGGAATCGGCGCACAACCGCCGGCACCTGAGTGGGGCACAATGTTAAGCGAGGGGCGAATAGATTTTCTGGCCGCACCTCACGTGATGCTTTTCCCGGGGATAGCGATCGCCCTGCTCATTTTGGGATTCAATCTTCTTGGAGATGGCCTCCGAGATTTCTTAGATAAGAGAAGTTAAGAGAAGTGGCAAATAATGCTTAGTTCTGATTTGCAAGGCTCGAAAGTAATGGATTCCCATGCGCAAGCATTGGATCAATGGAGTGAGTTAGGTAGGGTTCTAGACAATCTTGTTGCCATCGATCTCGTCGCGCGTGGTATTTGTCATCAACTCTATGACGCCGCTGTGCAACTTTCAGGTTCGCCACTGACTACGGGTACAGCGCTCGCCCTCCAAGAGCGAGTCCTGCCGGGTAAAGTTGTTTTTATCTGCACAGGTTGGCCGTCGAGATCATGGCTGATGAAAGGGCTCACCGAAACCGATGGACCCGTGGGTGCTGCATATCTGGCACGGGCTATCGAACAGTGTTTCGGTGCCATCCCCGTGCTTGTTGTCGAGGAGTCTCTCATTAGTTTTGCAGAGACTGCGTTGAGGGCGGCTGGTCTCATTGTTGCCGACATCGAAACGGCGTTGCGTTCGAAACAAGGCCCACACAAAGCTTCAGTTGCCGCTGTGCTTGCATTTACAACAGAGTTGAGTCGTTCGCAAGATGATGCCCGGGCTTTGCTAGAGCACTATTCGCCCGCGGCCGTTATTGCTATTGAGATACCCGGCGCAAATGTCAATGGGGAGTATCACAACGTCACTGCCAGGTTGGTCCCGACCGAACTTGTCGTGAAGGCAGATGAAATAGTCAGCGCGGCTCGCGAGGCAGGAATCTTGACTATCGGTATCGGTGATGGTGGCAATGAATTGGGAATGGGTGTAGTTCGCCACGCGGTTGAGCAATATCTTCCGCAGGGTTTGGTTATAGCGCCAGTCACACTCGTTGATCATCTTGTTGTTGGCTCTATTTCAAATTGGGCAGCGGTCGGATTGAGTGCCGCTATTGCAGCCATCACGGATAACGCCGATCTTCTACGCACGGTTGACCTATTGCGGATTACAGAAAAGGTCTCTGATGCGGGTGCCATCGATGGTTTATCTGCGTACGTCGATCCAAAAAATGATGGCACGTCAGCAGCCACTAGCGCAGCATTTGTCGAACTTGTGACAACCTCGGTCGAGATGCATCTGAAAGGATGGAAAAAGGGGTGAGTAATCCTTCAACTGATCCGTGGCAGAAACTTGGTCTGCCACGGATCATTAACGCGGCTGGGAAAATGACGTATCTCGGCAGTTCTGCCGTAGTTGATGATGTAGCAGAGGCGATCATCTTTGGTGCCCAGTCATACGTCGACATGGCAGAACTAAAGGCTGCGGCTGGACGACGAATCGTAGAGCTCATCAACGTACCCGCAGCTTGTGTTGTTTCATCCGCAGCTGCAGGGATTGTTCAAGCGGTTGCCGCAACCATTACGGGGACGGATCAAACTCTCATTGAGCAAGTTCCGCATGTAAACACTTTGAAACGCGATGTCATTATCCAAAAGTCTCATGCCGTGAATTTCGGCGCCCCAATAACGCAGATGATTGGATTAGGCGGCGGGAATCCTGTTGAGATTGGAAGTTCAAACCGTTGTTCTAGCCATCACCTTGAATCAGCCCTGAGCGAGACAACTGCCTCGGTTCTCTTTGTGGTTTCTCACCATGTACAAGCGGAAGATGCTATTAGCCTCGTTGAAACAATTTCATTGGCGCATAACCGAGGTGTGAAGGTGATTGTCGATGCCGCCGCGGAGACCGACCTAGTGAAGTATGTTGAGTTAGGAGTCGATCTTGTGATTTATAGCGGTCATAAAGCTATCGGCGGCCCAACATCAGGGATTGTTATGGGAGATCCAACGCTTATTGCGGCCTGTGTCGCACAGGAAACTGGAGCAGGGCGCGCTATGAAAGTAAGTAAGGAAGCAATTTCAGGTTTACTTGCCGCTCTCGAACGATACATTTCCGGGGAGGGGATTGCATCTGGAGAAGAACTTGTTGCGCGACTAGAAAGAGTTCAGTCGGCTGCTGGCGAGAAACTCCCTGCAACTTTTGAGATTGTGTGGGATAAGACGAGACCGATTCCGCGCTTGGCGGTTACGATTTTGAAAGGTTCACCCACAAGTGCGAGAGAGGTTGTTTCTCAACTGGAGAGTGCAGATCCTTCGGTTAGGACCCGTAACCATGCTGTGGACGAGGGACTAATTGGCATTGATCCCAGGGAACTGACCATGAATGGGGCGCAGTATCTCGGCCATTTACTGCGAAAGGTTCTTACGGGAGAGAATATGGCAGAAGAGTTAGGAAGAATGGGCCAACGTCAATGACTTCACAACAGAAGATACTACTTAACGTACAGACCAATAATGTTGATACTGCGATTGAAGTAAGTAAGCGCTACCCAGGACGGATAGTTATTGGAGTTACTGCCAAAGACTTCCCGGATCTACGTGATGGAATTGCCATTGTTAACAGAATGCAGGAAAAAGGGGTCCTGGTATCAGTCGGTCTAGGCGATGGCGCAGCTAATCAGTGGCAGCGCGCTCTAGATCTAGCTTTAGCCACTAAGCCCTTCCATCTCAACCAAGTGTTTCCCGCATCCGCGCTCTCGCGAAAGGCATTGCGAGACGCAGGTGCCCTCACGATTGTGAACGGCCTTATCAGACCATCCTCTAAGGTCGGTGCAGTGTGCATCGGTACGGGCCCCGAGAGTAGTAACTATGCATTAGAGAGTGTTAGTACAGAATTCGCGATTGCTCTTCTTCATGAAATGAGTGTCGAATCCGTAAAATTATTTCCGTTGCATGGGTTGACACATATAGATGAACTTCGGGAGGTTGCGATGGTAGCAACTTCGAGAGGGATGATGGTAGAGCCAACGGGCGGATTGACCGTGGCAATGCTGCCAGAGATCTTGAAGGCATGCTCCTTCACTGGTGAAGAGAAAATCATGCCGCATCTTTACAGCTCGGTTAAGAACCCAACGACGGGCGATCTAGATCTCTCCCTGATTGCCGATGCGATGGCAATAATTGACGACCACATACGCGTCAGTATTTGAAAACCAATGAGTGAGAACCAGGTAATTTGCGCTGTTGACGTAGGTTCAACATTTATCAAGGCGACTCTTCGTGATGGTGTCGATAATGTCGTAGCGCGATCGACTGTCCCATATCCACGGGATACTGTTGAAGGAGATTTGAGAGGGCATAACTCTCTTTGGATCGCTTTCACCTCTGTCATCAATGAGGTATCTGCAAATCAGAAGCCGGATGCCATCATAATTTCGTGTCAGATGGCCGGGCTAAGCATGGTTGGTCAGGATGGAATGCCAATCGGTCCATTAATTCCCGGGGTCGATATGCATTTCCCAAGGATCAATATGGTTGATGTAAGTGCCTCTGGATGTGGCGATGAAGCAGTGTCAACCGTAGCCAAGTTACTGTGGCTTACGGAGGAATCTCCGAATTTCGATATCTCGAAAGTGCGGATTGGCGGAATCAAGGAATTTCTACTTCAAAAACTTACAGGGCGATGGGTAACTGATCCCGCTTCTGCCTCTTCAATGGGTTTCTACAGTATTGCGGAACAGGGTTGGTCAACTCAGACTTTGAGGGCAACCAAGATCGACGTTAGCCAGCTTCCTGAAATTGAAGTAATGGGAGAGGTTGTCGGGGGCGTGCTGGAATCGGCGGCTGAGTCCTGTGGGGTTTCTGCAGGCACACCTGTGTTCTGCGGTCTGGGCGATGGGCCAGCGGCTAACATTTCTAGCGGAGCAATAGGTTCGGACATTCTCTGCCTTTCGCGTGGAACTACGGTGGTAGCTCGCGTTCTTTTTTCAGGCACCATTCCCGATCTTGGGCCGCTTCCTTTTTTTACTCAGCACCTACAACAATCGTGGAAGTGTGTGGGAGTGCGGCTAACCGTTGATCCGAGCACGGGGTTCTTCGTGCTTCCGGGTGAGGACACGGCCAAAATCCCACCGGAGGGCATAGGCCAGTATTTGCAGCCGATGATTGATGCATTTCACGTTCAGGAAGTGCGACCTGCTGGCGGCCGGGATATCCCGCTTCCGGCCCATTGGTCAGTACATGAAGTGCCGGCCGATGCACAGGATGGGACGCGAGGAATGACTCTTATTGCCAGTGGTTGGAAGTTAGAAGAAGGCAGGAATTTATTTCTAGACAAGCCCACTGGCGCCGATGTTTATTAATCGAATTGAAGGGTCGTGTGATCGATCATGAACAATCACAAGCAGTCAGTGCAGCGACAATCTGCGGTCGACTTGACGGATCTGCCATTGAGCATTCGGGGCTTATCGGTAGGTGTCGTAGATTATCCGGATGCACCTCTCCTAGATTCCGTCTACCTTGATGTTCGCCGTGGCGAGACCGTTGGTCTGGTAGGCGAATCAGGTAGCGGAAAAAGTTTGACATGCATGGCCATATTGAATCTGCTCCCACCTTCTCTCAGTGTGGATGGCGAGATTCTTCTCGGCGGCGAGAATGTGCGGACAATGTCTCAAAAACGGCTTCGGGAAATTCGCGGAACGAAGGCGGCAATGATTTTTCAGGAGCCAATGTCTTCTCTGAACCCAGTACTGACCGTGAAACAACAGATATTCGAAAGTTTGCGCGAGCCGAAATATGTAACTAAAGAACAGAAGCAGGCACGTGCAATCGAATTACTAAATCTTGTCGGCATTAATCAACCCGAACGACGACTTCATCAGTATCCTCATGAATTCTCTGGAGGCATGTGCCAGCGGATCATGATCGCTATCGCAATGGCTGGCGACCCGGAAGTTCTCATTGCAGACGAACCCACGACCAGTCTTGATGTGACGATTCAAGCGCAGGTTCTTCTACTGTTGAAGGAAGTTACATCGCACCTGGGTATGGCAATGCTTCTGGTTTCGCACGATCTGGGCGTCATAGCTCAAAATTGTGATCGCGTTGCCATTATGTATGCAGGACGGATTGTGGAAGAGGGACCCGTTGAAAAGATTTTTTCATCACCCACACACCCATATACCGAAGGACTTCTACGTTCACTTCCATCGATTGATGGGGTTTGGCAACGATTGCCTTCTCTCCCCGGGAGCGTGCCAACTGTAACTTCAATGCCCACCGGTTGTCGGTACAACCCACGTTGCCCACTTTCGATAGATCGTTGCTCTGTCGATGTCCCAGTGCTGAATGAAGTTTCGGGTAATCATTTTGTCGCCTGTTGGGTGAAGGGAAGTAAGTCATGAGTACTTTACTCAATGTTACAAATCTTAAGCGCACGTTCTCAGTTGATGCGGGTGGTCGATTCGGCCGACGACAGAAGATCAATGCGATCGAGGATGTTTCATATTCGGTCGATTCTCATGAGACCGTTGCACTAGTTGGTGAATCTGGATGCGGGAAAAGTACGACAGGACTTGCGACCTTAAGACTCATAGAACCTACGAGTGGATCCGTCGTATTTGACGGAGAAGATTTCTTGGCTCTAGGAGGCGAGGCACTTAGAGGGACTAGGGCAAGTGTGCAGATAGTTCTGCAAGATCCAAAATCTCAATTGGATCCGCGGATGAAATTGAGACATTCTGTTGCTGAACCATTACGGGCTCACGACCTCGGAGACAAGAGAGAGATCGACGACAGGGTTCGAGAATGTTTCGAACTCGTTGGACTTGACCCATCTTTCGGAGAGAGATTTCCACATCAGATTTCAGGTGGACAGCGTCAACGGGTCAGTATTGCCCGTGCGATAGCTACAAATCCCAAACTGATTGTTTTAGATGAGGCAGTTTCTGCATTGGATATTTCCGTGCAGACACAAGTGATGAACTTGTTGCTTGACTTGCAGGAGCGCATTGGTCTTTCCTATCTCTTCATTTCACATAGCATGGCATCTGTTCGGTATCTGGCCGACCGTGTGGTGGTGATGTACCTTGGACGCGATGTAGAAACGGCGCCAGCCGACGAATTCTTCAATTCGCCAGCTCATCCATATTCCCAAGCACTGCTCTCTGCCGTTCCAATTCCTCGAGTCGGCGAGAAGCGTGAGCGGATCATTCTTAGCGGGGATGTTCCAAGCCCCTTTAATGTTCCAAGCGGTTGCGTTTTTCGGACTCGATGTCCACGCGTCCAATCAATATGCAGTACGGAGATACCGGAGAGAAGAGTTATTGGACCCTCGCGGGTCGTTGCTTGCCACTTCCCCCTTATCGGATAGGGAGTAGGCGAGTAGCGTCGAGGTTTTGAACCTAAAACTCGAGCATTGCTCGCGCTTCGCTATGTGCAAATTTTTCTCTTAGGCGCTCTACTCGTCTTCTTTTTTTCCAATGAAGCGGCGTCAGCCCCAGCGTATTTGAGAATGTAACTCCCTGATCGTCAGAGAATCTGTAGGTAACCCCTTCATCGTCAATGGTGTATTTGATTATAGAATTACCGACTACCACGAGTAACAGACCTTCTCGGAGCAATTTCTTGGCTTGTTTTTTGTAGCGTCTTCGATTGGAGAAATAAAATTGCGTCATAAGATCCAGGAAAGCCTGCTCTTCCTCGGTCTCTATGAAAGGCTCGCCTGAGCCATCGTAAATCTCCACATCTCAAGTTTAACTCAGGTGCCGCAATGAAGGTGGATAATAGATTTCGATCGAGTACGACCTGCGTACTGCCACTTGCCCGCGATAATCGCTTTTGCATAAGCAATACCAAAGTAAATCTCTGTTAAGAGACTTTGCAAATGGTCTTGGCGTTCACCTCTATGTATTTAAGTTTGCGACGCCGAGCAATGAGGTAGAAATATGTGCATTATCAACTTCGATGCGACAGGACGCTTTAGGCGCTTTGGGATGCGCGGTCGCAGCGTTGGATTGGCGTTGGGGACCAACCCTATTTAATCGGGGCAGCTGACTCAATTTCTGCAGCAAGAATTGAAACTGCTGTTGTTATTTCGGTGATCCGATCTTCATAATTATCAGGGTAGTAACACCAGCCGCTCTTAAAGCGTTGAGTGCCATCCAAATCTTCAGTTTCTAAATTGAAGCCCATGTTGTAGCTAAGCCCGTATGTGGTGAGAATGATTCTTTTTCCCAAAAATACAAACGTGACAAAATCCTTTTCAATCAATTCTTGCGCGATCGATCGAAATTTAGATTCGTTGTCCGCAAAGATCTCAAAACCTCTTACAATAGTTGAGGCATCTTCATCCGGGTGAGGATTTGCGGGCACGAACTAATTCTCGCACTTTAGAGCCGGCATGGGTAGAGGATATTTCAGGTCCCGCAGTTAATTTCAATAGATTTGTCAGATCTCGCTCGCCCAGCGTATTTCCATCGCTCATTGATGAGAGCCTTTGAGGTGGCAATTCCGAAATACGTGGTTCTTATGTAGTTACGACAAGCTATAAAAGCAGCGTCATTCCTGACTAGATACCCTGAAGATTTTGGGTTTTTTGGGTCTGTAGTTTTAGTCCTAAGTAAGTGGTTTCCAAATTTCCCAACTTTGTAGAGCTGTACGGTTAACAAAACCTGGCTGTGTGGAACATTGCATTTAGAGCGGGCACTTACTAACACACCTCGTATGTTCTGAAAACGAACCATATGTCGAGAAATATGTACGTTATCAATCTCTATTCCACATACTGACTTAGCCGAATGCGTCAACTTTACAGCTGCATTTGCGCCAGATGTGCTCAAGAACGCGTTAAGAGTTAGACCATAAGCAATAATTAACGAAGTTAGCTTTGTTAGTTTAGAAAGAGTTGTCATGACTGAGAATTACAAAAATCAGTGACTGGTGTCAGAAGTTATCCACAGCCCTAATACATTGATTTGAGGCACTTACAAAGCAACTTCTTCGCCGAACGATTTTCAACACCCCAAAATGACTCCCGCCTCGCCATGTGCAAGGTAAGTCAATGAATAGATTAATTCATGATTCAGCCGAAGCTATTAGAGCACAGCTCTTAAAGCGGAGATTGTCAACCTAAAACTCGAGCATTGCTCGTTCTTCGCTATATGCAAATTTTTCTATACGGACAGAGGGGTTGGGGTTCAGAAGCGAGATTAAGGCCAGAGGTCCACTTCAGTTTGGGCCATCATCAGGAGGATTACTTCACTTGCCTTCTTCCGCCATCTTGGAAGAGCTTTCCTAGGTAACTCATGGAAATTTAATCCATCATCCTGACCAATCGAAACTGTAATTCCATTTCCACTAACGAAATATCTAATGGTGACGCCCCTGACCTCCATTTCAAGCTCGCCATTTTTAAGAAGTGATTGCGTCTGTTTTATGTAGCGAGGACGGTTATTCTCCAATCGGGTTTCTATCGAGATAGAATGCGCGTCACTTATTGAAAGCACTTGGTAATTGGAAAATCCATGATTGTTATTAAATTTCACTTTTTTAGAGTATGAGAACATTTTCATAGCAATTAGCGATTCAAAATTGTACGGGCTTCGCTGTCTGCGAATTCCGCCATAAGTCTTTTCAATTTCTCGTGTTTGCGCCATCCGAGACTCGACCACCCCAACTTACAGTAATCAAACCCACCATCCGTTGAGACGCGAAAGGTACATCCATCGTCTTCCAATGTATAAAGAAGGAGTGAATTGTTGATCGTAATTGAAAATTCTCCATTCTTCATCAGGAGTTCGGCTTGCATTTCATACCGAGAATGATTCTTCAACTCCAGGTCGTAAATGAGTTGGAAATAGGCACGCTCTTCCTCCAATTCCTCAGGAGTGAGAGAGTTCTCGACATCGTTGTCCATGGTCAGAGATTATCTCAAGTGCCACAATCAAGGGGGACAATTTTTCGTGACCTAGCCGGATGTGCTGTAGATTTTTGCCCGGCTATTAGAGCTTCCGCAAACGCAATCCCGTAGAATGATGACTTCTTAGTTGAAGCACACCTCCTAAATGTCTGTAAATTCTTCACCCGCATGCCAGAGGAAGTTGCAAGGAAGGGATTCGTAAATTTTTCAGTAATCAAATAATCTCTAAAAAGGCCCACTTTATATATTTGCACCGTTAATTTAACATTGCGTTGAGGGACGTTGCAGATGGATTGAGCATTAACTTTTACCGCCTTGAGCCCCATTGATTCATTTAGATGAGTTGAAAGGTGAGCATTGCCAATTTCAATACGACAGGACGCTTTTGGCGCTTTAGGGCGGGTCGTTGCTGCGTTGGAGGGAGTTGAGAAAAGTAAAGGAAGGATGGCCAAGAATGCAGCGGATAATGCCATTGGTTTTCTGAATAGTTTTGAGTATGTAGTCATGTCCGAGGATGACAAAATCCAAGGAGGCCCCGAGAAAGTTATCCACACGGAGAGAAAAATTGGCGGAGGATGTCCCAACCAGAAGACTGCCTGTATCAGGCAGGGGTTCCTCGTAAATAAGCGACCGATAGATATGTGTGATTCAGCCGAAGCGATGAGAGCAAAGCTCTCGGAGCGGAGGATGAGGGATTTGAACCCTCGGTAGGTTGCCCTACACACGCTTTCCAAGCGTGCGCACTCGGCCGCTATGCGAATCCTCCAGGGTGAGAACTCTATCGGTGGTCTAAGTATGATTAGCGCCAGATCCCTCGTGCGGCATTATCGTGCTGAACTCCCCCAGGGCTGGAAGGCAGCAAGGGTAAGTGCGCTCTAATGGGTGCACGAGGGGTCCTTTTAATCGAATTCTTTATGCGGGAGGAGTAAATAGGTGGCACTGGCGCTCTATCGCAAATATCGTCCTTCGGTCTTTTCCGATGTTATCGGCCAAGAGCACGTGACCATCCCGCTTTCAAACGCCCTGGCATCGGGTCGCACTCACCATGCCTACTTATTTTCGGGTCCGCGGGGATGCGGGAAAACCTCAAGTGCTCGGATCATGGCGCGTAGCTTGAATTGCGAACTCGGTCCTACGCCTACTCCCTGTGGTGAATGTCAATCGTGCCGAGACCTAGTCGCAAACGGTCCTGGTTCACTTGATGTCATCGAACTGGATGCTGCCACTCATGGACTGGTGGATGATGCTCGCGATTTACGCGACAAAGCTTTCTTTGCGCCAGTGCAGAGTAAGTACAAGATTTATATTATTGATGAGGCTCACCAACTTGGACCTGGCGCAGCGAACGCTCTTTTGAAAGTCGTCGAAGAACCGCCTCCTCATGTAATTTTTATTTTTGCAACAACAGAGCCAGAGAAATTGATTTCGACTATCCGCTCGCGAACGCATCATTACCCCTTTCGATTAGTGCCACCTGGAATCTTGGCCGCTAACTTGGAGAAGATTTGCAATGCAGAAGGCGTCAAAGTTGCTAAGGGTGTTATTCCCTTGGTTGTCCGTGCCAGTGGTGGCTCGGTACGAGATGCGCAATCCATTCTTGGACAACTACTCGCGGGCGCAGGTAAAGAAGGAGTGAGTTACGACATCGCCATCCAACTCCTGGGCTTTACCGATAGCGCGCTTCTGGATGATGCTATTGATGCTCTTGCAGCCCACGACGGCGCAACGCTCTTCAAAACGGTTGACCGGGTTATCGAATCTGGCCATGACCCACGTCGGTTTGCAGCGGATTTATTGGAGCGATTGCGCGATCTCATGATTGTCGATGCGCTTCCATCTGGTGGTGCGAGTGCGATTCTGCGCGAAGTATCAGATGACCAAATCGAGCGAATGGCTGCACAAGCACAAAGAATCGGTTCGGCAAGTTTGTCGCGCGCTGCCGATATTGCGGCTGAAGGTTTAACTCAGATGCGTGGCGCAACTGCACCAAGACTGATGCTGGAATTGATCTGCGGACGAATGTTATTGCCGATCAGCGATGATTCCGATCGCGGTTTATTGGTGCGCGTGGAGCGACTTGAGCGCGCCGAAAACTTAGCCCCTATGAGCTCATCGACCCCAAGAGTTGAGGCGTTGAAAACGGAAGCGCTAGAGACAAAAGCGCCAAAGAGTGAATCCATAAAGGTTTCGTCGGAGCCGGCTGATGGAGGCGACACTAAAAAAGTTCTTCCTGTGTCGCCAAATCAGTCGGAGCAGACGAAACCGGAGAAGATTGTTGCCCCTCCCGTTAGCAATGTAGACATTGCGGGACTGCGCAGACTCTGGCCTGATGTGATTGAAGACGTCAAGAAGCGCCGTCGCCTGACATGGTCTCTGCTCAGTACCAGTGCGCAGGTTCTTGCGGTTGATGACAGCGCAATCACAATTGCCATTGTGAATGCCGGGGCACGTGATTCCTTTATCCGATCTGCAAGCGATGAGATTCTGCGCCAATCCTTTATTGATGTGGTTGGACTAGATCGAAAGATCGAAGTCGTTGTCGATCCATCAATTGATCCAAATACACCACAGGCGCGAGCGGTGCGGGTGGATGAATCACCCACGGATGCCAATTTGCTTACGGGACAGGCGCTCCTAGCCAAAGAATTAGGCGCGCAGTTCATTAGCGAGAAACCCCGCTGATGAGTGGCATGTATGAAGGTGCCATACAAGATCTCATTGATGCTCTGGGTCGCTTGCCTGGCATAGGCCCAAAGAGTGCCCAGCGCATCGCTTTTCATATCCTTCAATCCGAAAGCGAAACTGCCGCGGCTTTAGTGGATGCGATCCGGACGGTAAAGGAGCGCGTGAAGTTCTGCACTATTTGCGGCAATGTCTCCGAAGAGAGCCAATGCCGAATCTGCCGTGATCCGCGCCGAGAAAATTCCTCCATCTGCGTGGTGGAGGAGAGCAAAGATGTGATTGCAATCGAGCGCACTCGAGAGTTCCGCGGCAAGTACCACGTGTTGGGCGGGGCTATCAGCCCAATCGACGGCATCGGCCCGGATCAACTGAGGATCCGTGAACTCCTGGCTCGACTGGCCGATGACTCGGTCACTGAGATTATTCTGGCCACCGACCCCAACTTGGAGGGCGAGGCAACCGCCACGTACTTGGCCCGCCTCCTTAAGCCCATGGGTATCAAAGTCTCACGTCTTGCCAGCGGCCTTCCGGTAGGCGGTGACCTTGAATACGCAGATGAAGTAACCCTGGGACGAGCATTTGAGGGACGACGGACCGTTGAGAACTAATAATCTCACTATTTGAACGGTTATTCATCTTAAAATGTGAGATAAGGTACCAAAGATTCCCCGGGTAGTTCATAATTGCGCCATGGGTCTGATTGTTCAAAAATACGGTGGTTCCTCTGTTGCCGACGCCGAGGGAATGAAGCGGGTTGCGGCCAGGATTGTGGCTACCAAGCGCGCCGGCAACCAGGTTGTGGTTGTCGTAAGTGCCATGGGTGACACAACTGATGAACTGATCGACCTGGCCAACCAGATCACTCCGATCCCACAGGGCCGCGAGCTCGACATGTTGCTCACTGCCGGTGAGCGGATTTCGATGGCACTTCTTGCCATGGCAATCTCCAATCTTGGTCACGAGGCGCGCTCTTTCACCGGCAGCCAGGCAGGCGTCATCACTGATTCGGCACATGGCAAGGCTCGAATCATCGATGTCACTCCGGGGCGAATCAGAGAAGCAGTCAATGAGGGTGCGATTGCAATTGTGGCTGGATTTCAGGGAATCAGCCAGGACACAAAAGACATTACGACCCTTGGTCGCGGTGGATCAGACACGACTGCCGTTGCTCTAGCTGCGGCATTAGATGCAGATGTCTGTGAAATTTATACCGATGTCGATGGAGTTTATAGCGCGGATCCTCGCGTTGTACCGAACGCTCGGAAGTTGAAAACTGTCACATACGAAGAAATGCTCGAACTCGCAGCCAGCGGTGCAAAAGTTCTGCATCTCCGATGCGTTGAATATGCACGCCGATATGAAATGCCGATACATGTTCGTTCATCTTTCTCAACCAACGAGGGCACGTGGGTGGTTAAGAACCATCCCGAAGGAGACACTATGGAGCAAGCCATCATCTCTGGAATCGCACATGACAAGAGCGAAGCCAAAATCACAATCGTGGGTGTGCCAGACCGCACCGGTGTTGCCGCTCGTATATTCCAAGCTATCGCGGATGCTGACATCAATATCGATATGATCGTTCAGAACGTATCTGCAGCATCGACGGGTCTGACAGATATTTCATTCACTCTTCCAAAGAGCGAAGGCGCTAATGCAACAGCAACACTTAAGCGCATTCAAGGTGAGGTTGGATTCCTTTCGATTCAATATGACGACCAGATTGGCAAACTCTCACTTGTTGGCGCTGGAATGCGCTCGCATCCTGGTGTTACCGCCAATTTCTTTGCAGCTCTCTCAGAGGCTGGCGTAAACATTGAAATGATTTCTACTTCCGAGATTCGCATTTCGATTATCTGTCGAGCAGCCGATCTTGAACGTGGCGTGATCGCCGCACATTCCGCCTTTGAACTGGATGATTCCGATGGAGAAGCAACCGTCTACGGGGGAACCGGTCGATGAGTCGTAAACCATCCCTTGCTGTTGTTGGTGCCACGGGCGCAGTGGGTACTGTCATGTTGGAGATACTTTCTACGCGCCCCGATGTGTGGGGTGAAATTCGTCTGGTCGCCTCCGAACGAAGTGCCGGCAGGCGATTGGTCTGCCGTGGAGAAGAGATCACTGTATTTGCGCTCTCACCAGAGGTTTTCGACGGAATTGATGTCGCGATGTTCGATGTTCCCGATGAGGTTGCGGCTGAGTGGGCACCCATTGCCGTATCTCGAGGTGCCGTAGTCGTTGATAACTCAGGAGCCTTCCGAATGGATGATGATGTTCCGCTCGTTGTTCCAGAAGTGAATCCACTGGACGCGCAGAAACGTCCGCGTGGGATTATCTCCAACCCCAATTGCACGACTCTCACGATGATTGTCGCCATGGGCGCATTGCACCGCGAGTATGAATTGAAAGAACTTGTTGTCTCGTCTTATCAAGCAGCATCGGGTGCGGGTCAGGCGGGCATCGACACCTTACGTGAGCAGATGGAGCTCCTTGCTGGGACAGACGCGGGCACTATCGCCGGTGATATTCGTTCAAAGATTTCCGACCTGGGGCCTTTTCCAGCGCCACTTGCACTCAATGTTGTGCCATGGGCGGGATCTCTTAAAGCAGATGGATATTCCTCTGAAGAACTTAAAGTGCGCAATGAGTCACGAAAAATTCTTGGGTTGCCCAACCTCAAAGTCTCGGCAACGTGTGTACGTGTACCGGTAGTGACTACTCACTCTCTGACCGTGCATGCTGTTTTTGGAAAAGAGCCCTCGCGCACGGCAGCGCAAGATATTTTGCAGAACGCGGCCGGCGTGAAATTGGTCGATGATCCGATCAACCATAAGTTTCCAACGCCTGCAGATGTAGTTGGGACCGATCCCACATGGGTTGGACGAGTTCGCAAGAGTCTTGATGATCCAATGGCGTTGGATCTATTTGTGTGCGGCGACAATCTGCGTAAAGGTGCGGCCCTCAACACCGCACAAATTGCCGAACTACTTGCCGAAGAATTCAGCGAGTAATCCAAAGTGAGTAAGGATCAGAATCGAGACGAACGCGTCATTTCTCATTTCGGTGGCGAGTGGAAAGCGTTTAACTATCTTGATGCTGGTCAATTAGAAGAACTTCGCGAACAGTTTTCTGCATACATTCGCGCATTACCCGAGGAAGTTAAAAGCCGCACCGACATGTCGATTGGCGATTTTGGTGCGGGAAGCGGCCGCTGGGCCCATTTCTTCTTGGATTTTGCGAAGGAGTTATGGTTAGTTGAGCCCGGAGTCGAATCGTTTGAGATTCTTCAGGAGCGGTTTGCTGTGAATGAGAAGGTACGCCTTCTCAACCAATCTGTTTCTGAGAATTCAGTTCCTGCAGAATCCCTTGATCTTGCCGTGTCTCTTGGCGTCCTCCACCACATCCCCGACACGATGCGCGGCATGAAGGACATCTATAAGAAAATGAAGCCCGGCGGGTATTTTCTCTGCTATTTGTATTACGCCCTTGATGACAAACCGTCCTATTATCGAATGATTTGGCGAGCCTCGAATCGATTGAGGTTCATGGTTTCGAAGTTGCCGTACCTTCCCAGAAGGTTGGTCTGCGAGTTCATCGCTTTATTTATTTACTTTCCTTTGGCGAGAATATCTAAAGTGCTTAAGAAAGTTGGAATCGATCCGCACAATGTTCCGTTGCATCACTATCAAGATATGACCTATTACGTCATGCGAAATGATGCTTTCGATCGATTCGGGACATCACTAGAGCAACGTTTTACCAAAGCTCAGATCACCGAAATGGTAGGTGGCGCTGGATTTGATCTTTCGACTCTGCATTTCTCGGATGCTGAGCCTTTCTGGACATTCTCGGTAAGAAAACCACTCTTGAGTTCACTCCAATAGTCACGTCCACTTTTCTAACAACCAACGCAACACGCAACGCCTTGCGAGCATCTTGACTTGGGCACTACGGGAGTTTGGTAATCAAGAGTTGAGTGCCTCTATCTGAGTGAAATTTTCACCCGGTTGCTCAAAGTGCCATTGCCTATCTCTAATTCTTGGGCAATTTGGGTCACGGGGCGACCGGTTTGGAGCGCGAACTGTGCTCCTCAAAGCGCCTAGTACGTGTTTACCCCCATCGCCCTACGTGTATTTCTACCTCTATTTATACGAGTAATACCCTCTGGAAAGCGCGGGGAGCACGGATGTAGGAGCGTGATGGGTCGGGCAGATTAGAGCCATAGGGAAGAACCCCTCGAACTGAAGGGAAATATCATGATCAGAACATCTAGCCACAAGAACGATGGCACTTTCGCTGGTCGCACCATCGCCGTTCTGATCATTTCCGCCTCAGCCCTTCTGGGCGGTGTTGCATTTGGATATGCCGCAGCCAGCGTCGGTGGAGCAGGTAGCACCTCAGTTAGCGTCTATGGACCTTCCCATCTCAAGGCACCTTTAACGGATGCATCCATCAGTGTTGCCACAGGCGATGCCGCAGTCTCCCCCTCTGCGGCTCCCGCTGAAATGGCACCTTTGACGGCCCCCATTGAAATGGCACCCCTAAGCGTGCCAGCGGCTTCCACGGAAATGGCACCTTTGACAGTATCAACGAGTGCTTATGGACCTTCACATCTCAATGGACCATTGAAGTAATCACACATACTCTGGCATCTGGGATGAGTCAACGCAGGACGTTCAAATCCAGCGGATTAGAACCTATGATCTGTTTAGCGGGGTGTGGCGCAGCTTGGTAGCGCGCGTCGTAAGGGATGGTCGCAGGTTCAAATCCAGTCACCCCGACGCTGATCTTGTCACCATTGAAGTTTTTAGTAGATGTTACCTTGATGACTAGTAAAGTAGTCAACTGCCTAGTAAAGTAGTCATAAGACTAGTAAAGTAGTCAAGGAAGCGAAGGCAGAAAATGGACCTCACGACACCTGCTCATGCCGTCATCCCATCCCTTGATGCCGAAGTTCTGCTTGCCCTAGTTGGGATAACAATGCCGATGACTGGCAGGCAAATAGAACGACTCATAGAAGCCAAGAGTTATCGAGGTGTAAGTCTTGTTTTGGATCGTCTTCGAGAGCAGGGTCTTCTTAACGTTCAAAAGGCTGGAAATGCCAACCTATACACATTTAACCGCGATCACGTAGCCGCACCAGCGGTGGAGGCTCTTGTCGATCTTCGGGGGAAGTTTTTTGAGCGAATTGGAAGGGCAATCACTGAATGGACGATTCATCCTGTGTCTGCCGCTGTATTCGGTTCTGCAGCCAGGGGGGACGGTGGCGTTAAATCCGACATTGACATGCTGATTATTCGACCAAATCGTCTGCGTCCCAGTAGTCGTAGTGACGAGTTGTCGGAAGTAGTTGAGCCCCAGAAGAGTTACTCCGAAATGTGGAGTGCCCAACTCCTTGAACTTAGTCACTGGGTATATCGGTGGTCGGGTAATCCAGCCAGTCTCATTCAGGTATCGCTATCCCAATTTCAAGAAATGGTGGAACGAGGTGAGCCCATTGTTGAGTCATTGCGAGATGATGCTCGATATATCTGGGGACCCGATGCTCTGAAGATGGTTGAGGCGCGGAGATGAGTGCAGCAAAACTTGGACGAAGCGGTACTTGTGGGAAGCCCGAAGCCAGAATCCGCCTAAAGTCAGCTCGCAAATACCTTGAGTCCGCCGATCTGTTGGAGGGTGAGGCACTCGAGGGGATCGGAGAATCTGGCAGCGTGGCAGCATCAATGGCTGTACTTGCTGGGATTGCGGCATCAGACGCTGTCTGCTGTTTCAAACTCCACATCCGCTCTCGCGGTGACGACCACCGAAAGGCTGCAGAGTTCCTACGGCAGATTGAAGGAGGCGATAAGGCGGCAGGGGACCTCTTGGAACTTCTTTCGTTAAAGGACACAGCTCAATATGGCATGATCCACATCTCACTAAACGACTTGAAGATCGCAATGCGACGCGCACAGTCTCTTGTGGAATTTGCAACGAGGACCCTCGGAGCAAGTTGAGCAAGTGCATAACTGCTCCATAAACAGTATGGAATGAAAATCATCTTAGGGCGTAGTGCCTCACGTCAAGATGCGGATTAGAACCTATGATCTGTTTAGCGGGGTGTGGCGCAGCTTGGTAGCGCGCGTCGTTCGGGACGACGAGGTCGCAGGTTCAAATCCAGTCACCCCGACGAAGTAAGAGTCACGAGGGATACCTCGGGCGGACTTGCAACGCGTATACGCGCATACGGACTTGTCCCCATACCAGCAGAAACATTGAGCCATGGCTCTTTCCCGAACCGCGTAAGCCCTCTTGCCCTCCACGTTGGCAGATCGCAATTGGTTGTAAGCGCTCTACTCCCCCCAATCCAGGGCAGGCGAACCTGTCCACCGTGTGTGTGTCCGGCGAAGATTGCATCTAGACCGTCATCGCGCATTGCGTCGAGTACTCGAAGATAGGGGGCGTGCGTGACGCCTATGGCTATATCTGTAGTTGAATCTGGTTGGCCAGCTACAAGTGAGTAGTCATCTCGATTCAAATGGGCATCATCTGTGCCGCGCGCTTCGATGAGGCTTCCATTGACGGTAAGTAAGGCACGCGAGAAGTTGAGGTTTCTCCATCCTCGATCGGTGAGCCCTGCGGCAAGTTCATGCCACGGCAGGGGCTCACCATGGATGCGCTCTCCATGGTCTGGCGTGAGATACGAGAGAGGATTCTTCAGTCGAGGAGCGAAGTAGTCGTTTGAACCGAATACGAAGAGACCCGGAATATCGAGCAATTCATCGAGTGCATCTAGAGCGATGGGCACAGCATCGATCGAGCCCAGAAAATCGCCTGTACTAATGACGAGGTCGGGTTGGAGTTGGACGAGACTCTTAATGTCGGCAATCTCGCGCTTTCGATCAGGAGTGAGATGCAAATCTGAGAAATGGAGAATTCGGATGGAATTGCACCCCGCCGGAAGGATCGGCATTTCTGCCTCTCGTACTACAAAACCCATACCAACTCCTATTCCCTAGCATGAGAAGATACCGCTATGGGACTTAAAGAAACACTCCGAACCGATCTGACAGAAGCGATTCGATCTCGCGATGAATTGACCTCGGGCACAATCCGAATGGTTCTAACGGCAATCACAAATGAGGAAGTCTCCGGCAAGAGCGCCCGCGAGTTGAGTGAAGCAGAAGTCATCACCGTGCTCTCGCGTGAAGCGAAAAAACGCCGTGAAGCAGCAGAGGCTTTCGAAACGGGAGATCGTCCAGAGAGGGCAGCCCTAGAACGAGCAGAAGGTGAAGTGATTGCGAAGTATCTCCCTGAACAACTCAGCGATGAGAAATTGAGGCAGATGATTGCCGAGGCAATTGCGGAAACCGGGGCAGCGGGGCCGGCAGGGATGGGACTCGTGATGAAAGTGCTCTCGCCTAAGATTGCCGGCAAAGCAGATGGAGGTACGGTCTCTGCGGCCGTACGGGAAGCACTCTCCAAATAATCTTTTACGGTAAACCTAAACGCGAGACCAAGAACAGAGAAGGTGTGGAATGAAATTTGAATACGTGACAGTTCCGTTATTGACGCACGCAACCAAGCAGATCCTCGACAACTGGGGTTCTGAAGGGTGGGAATTGGTGCAGGTAATTCCAGGGCCTGGTGGTGGAGATCAACTAGTCGCATATATGAAGAGAGAGATCAAATGACCAACGTACGCGCAAAACTTGCCGAACTCGGCTTAGAACTTCCAGTTGCTGCCAAACCTATTGCGGCGTACGTACCCGCGGTACGTACTGGAAATTTGGTTTTCACTGCAGGACAACTCCCCCTTGTTGATGGGAAGATTTCTCTCACGGGCAAAGTTGGCGGTGCAGTTAGCGTTGAAGAGGCAAAGGCGCTGGCTCAGATTTGCGCACTTAACTGTTTAGGCGCAGTGGAAACAGTTGCAAATGTGGACGACATCGTAAAGATCGTCCGAGTTGTTGGATATGTAAACGGAGTACCAGGTTTTATAAATCAGCCAGCAGTCGTGAATGGTGTGAGCGAACTCTTCCTTCACATTTGGGGCGAAGCAGGAAAGCATGCGCGATCAGCAGTGGGAATTGCTGAATTGCCGATGGACTCACCCGTGGAGGTCGAACTCACCGTTGAACTGCGTGGGTGATTAACGCCCGCGCTTGTTCAAACGATCGACATCAATGATAAGGACTGCACGACCGTCGAGTCGGATCCAATTACGACTTGCGAAGTCCGCGAGTGCTTTGTTTACCGTTTCGCGCGAAGCGCCCACGAGTTGTGCGAGTTCTTCTTGCGTGAGGTCGTGGTTAACGTAAAGACCTTCATCGGTCTCTTTTCCAAAGCGATCACCCAGATCCATAAGTGCTTTTGCAACACGACCTGGAACATCCGAGAAAACTAGATCGCCAACAACTTCATTGGTGCGACGCAATCTTTGCGCCAATCGCTCTAGTAAATCGAGTGCAACCTGCGGGTGTCGTGTAACCCACGGAATAACTTGATCGTGTCCGAGACTTAGGAGTCGAACGTCAGTGACCGCGGTTGCAGTTGCGGTGCGCGGGCCGGCATCAAAGAGGGAGAGTTCGCCGAACATTTCGCCCGGTCCAAGAATTGAAAGTAAATTCTCTCGACCATCTCCGCTGGATGTACCCAATTTTAATTTGCCTTCGATGATCACGTAAAGATGATGTCCCTCGTCGCCTTCAGAGAAGAGAGTTGCACCTTTTGGTAGTCTCACCGTGTCCATGGTGGCACGTAGGGATGCGGCTGAGGCGTCATCGAGGGCAGTAAATAATGGGGCGCGGCGAACAATCGCTTCGTCTTGAGTCACGGGGGGACTTTACTAGCAAATGGGCCAAAGTTTCACCTTTAGTTCCAGACGCGTAGCCTCTGATGCGTGATGACCGATCCGCAATCTGTGAAGAGCGCTCGCTCGATTTACCGGATCCTCTCCAAGACCTACCCCGATGTGCACTGCGAGTTGGATTTCAAGAACCCTCTGCAGCTCTTGGTCGCCACGGTGCTTTCTGCCCAGTGCACGGATAAGCGGGTGAACCAGGTGACTCCCGCCCTTTTCCGGAAGTACCGCACAGTCCAGGATTTCGCCGGTGCGGATCTTCTGGAAATTGAGGAGCTCGTGCACTCCACCGGGTTTTTCCGAGCCAAGGCTAGGAATATAAAAGGTCTGGCGATCAAGCTTGAGTCTGAATTCAACGGAAAGGTCCCGCGCACTCTGGAGGAGTTAGTGACTCTGCCTGGAGTGGGTCGGAAGACTGCGAACGTCGTGTTGGGGCATGCCTTTGACACGCCAGGTATTACCGTAGATACGCACTTTGGACGATTGAGTCGACGCTTTCAGTGGAGTCACTCGCTGGACCCGGTGAAGGTCGAACGCGATGTTGCTGCACTAATACCCCAACAGGAATGGACAAACTTGTCTCAGCGGATGATTTGGCACGGTCGGCGGATCTGTCACTCGCGCAAGCCGGCTTGTGGTGCCTGCCCACTAGCGAAGATCTGCCCATCAGTTGGGATTGGCGAGATGGATCCCGCACGGGCACGGGCACTCGTCAAGTCAGATTCGGATTTCCGATGAATCGTCCAAAGATTCTTACTATCTTTGTGATTTCATCAATCGTCTTATCAGGGTGTTCTTCTCAATCTACTGTGGTGCCAAAACTGGGAACCGTCGTTGGATGTGAATCAATTCCGCTCTCTTCATCTAATGAGGGGGTTGAGATTCCCTGTCTTGACGGAAACTCCACAGTTCACTTTAATCAATTGAAAGGACCTCTGATTCTTAATGTGTGGGGTTCATGGTGTGCTCCGTGTAAAGAGGAAATTCCGATCTTCCGTTCTTTTTACTCTAAAGCAAAGACCCAAATCCGCCTTCTCGGGGTCAACGTTGAAGAAGCGAAGCGGACCGACGCGACCAATTTTGTGATTGAGAATGGTATGACCTGGCCCAACTTAACCGACCCGGACGGAAGGACTCGCGGACTCTTTGGAATGGGAGTTCCCGTCACTTGGTTTATCGACACTGCGGGCAAGGTCGTTTATAAGAAGATAGGGGTGTTGCGAAACGAAGCAGAATTACGGACTCTGGCAAGTAAATACCTCAATATCACCGTAGGTTAGCGTCATGTTTGTAGACGCAGTTCTGGTTATCCTCGCCATTTTTGGCGTCATTACGGGTTTTCGAAGGGGATTCCTCCACACCATCTTTTCGACCGTTGGCTATATCGGTGGAGGCGTACTGGGATTGGCCCTGGCGCTTCAGTTTGCTGCAGAGGTACACAGTGCGATCAACAGATTTGGCGCGACAGTTCTTGCAATCTTTATTATGGCCGAACTCGGGAGACGCCTTCTTGGTGCATTGGCCCATTTCTTCCGAGCCAGACTTCTGTGGAGCCCACTTCGTTTTATAGATTCTCTTGCTGGAGTTGCTTTGGAATTATTGCGCGTCACCGTGATTTCTTACTTGGTGATCTCTGTAATTCTCTGGTCGCCCTGGAGCGCGGCAAGGAGCGCAGTTTCGGAAAGCACGATCTACCCAAAAATAAACGAGAAGATGCCTACATTCGTAACTCACTTACGCGCCGAGATTGAGAAAAGCTTAAACGCTATTCGTCCGCTGTAGCGCTCTGGAGTCCCTCCGAGATCAGCTTCATGATGTTTGGATCAGCAAGTGTTGTTGAGTCTCCTACGGCCCGATTTTCCGCAACGTCTTGGAGAAGCCGCCGCATAATTTTTCCGCTGCGAGTTTTTGGAAGTTCTGCGACTAAAATGATCTGTCGAGGTCGTGCGATAGGTCCAATTTCCTTCGCGACGTGATTTCGCAATTGCGCAATCAACTCACTGCCTTCAGCATGAGCAATTCCAGAACGCAGAATAACGAAGGCGACAATTCCTTGCCCAGTCATTGCATCCGATGCGCCAACGACTGCTGCTTCTGCGACTGCATCGTGAGATACCAGAGCCGATTCAACTTCAGTTGTGGAAATGCGGTGACCTGAAACGTTCATGACATCGTCGACTCGACCGAGCAACCAAATCGCTCCATCGTCATCGAGTTTGGCACCGTCTCCCGCAAAGTAAAGGTCATCAAATTTGGACCAGTAGTTTTCCTGGTAGCGCGCGGGTTCTCCCCAAATTCCGCGCAACATTGAGGGCCATGGTTGATCAATAATGAGGTAACCACCATGACCATTAGCCACTGGTTCGGCCTTCTCGTTGACCACTTTCACGCTGATGCCAGGCAGGGGTCGCATAGCCGAGCCGGGCTTACTTGCCGTGATGCCAGGCAGGGGTGAAATCATGATCGCTCCCGTTTCGGTCTGCCACCAGGTATCCACGATCGGGCAGCGTCCTCCGCCGATCAGGTTGTAGTACCACATCCATGCTTCAGGATTGATTGGCTCACCAACACTTCCAAGCAGACGTAGCGAAGATAAGTCGTGTGCTTGAGGATATTGATCACCCCACTTCATCCATGTGCGGATGAGCGTAGGTGCGGTGTAGAGAATCGAAACTTTGTACTTGGCGATCAATTCAAAAATTCGGCCCTTATGAGGAGTGTCCGGCGTGCCTTCATACATCACTTGAGTGGCGCCATTCATGAGCGGTCCATAAACAACATACGAGTGACCCGTAACCCAGCCGATATCCGCGGTGCACCAGAAGACGTCAGTCTCGGGCTTGAGATCAAAGACCATTTTGTGGGTGAATGCGACCTGAGTTAAGTAGCCCCCGGTCGTGTGGAAAATACCCTTTGGTTTGGCTGTGGTTCCGGAGGTGTAGAGAATAAAGAGCGGATGCTCACTATCAAAACTTTCCGCGATGTGCTGATCACTTTGACGATCGACAATCTCATCCCACCAGACATCACGGGCAGCGTCCCAGGCGACGTCCTGTCCAGTTCGCTTCACAACCAGAACTTTCTTTACCTTCGTTTCTCCAAGAAGTGCTTCATCAACGGCTGGTTTGAGTGCGAAAGCATTTCCCTTGCGGAAGCCACCATCGGATGTAATGACCAGAGTTGCATCGGCATCCCTAATTCTTGAAAGGAGTGCTTCGGCGGAAAAGCCGCCAAAGACAACAGAGTGAGGTGCGCCCAGACGGGCGCATGCCAGCATTGCGACAGCTGCTTCTGGAATCATTGGCATGTAGATCGCCACGCGATCTCCGGCTTTGACGCCCAGTTCGATGAGCGCGTTTGTCGCTTTTTTTACCTGAATAAAGAGGTCTGCGTACGTGATCGTGCGGGTGTCTCCAGGTTCGCCCTCAAAATGAAATGCCACGCGATCGCCGCGTCCTTCTTCAACATGCCGGTCGAGGCAATTGACCGAGGCGTTGATGGTTCCTCCGATAAACCACTTAGCGTATGGAGGCTGCCAGTCGAGGGCCTGATCCCAATGCTTCTCCCACGTCAACTCCTCCGCCTGCGTCTCCCAGAAAGCGATTCGGTCTCTGTTCGCCTGCGCATAGATAAAAGGTTGTGCATTGGCGTCCGCAGCGAATTCAAGGCTGGGCAGGAAGGTGCGGGTTTCGGTCAGTAAATTTTCAAGTGTCTCTTCGCTCATAGTCCGAGGAGATTACCGCCCATTCTCATAGTTGGGTAGCAATGCACCGATCTGCGTTGCTCACACGTGAGATTGGCGCGATGAGAGAGAGGCTCTCCTGCACAGAGAATGTCCGTCTCACATATTAGAACGAGAGAAAGGAACACATGAGCCTGATCGCATTTTTCACGATGTTTCTCAAGATTCTCGGCAATCCCGCCTTAGTCAGCGGGCTGGCCAGCATCTTGTTGAAGATACTCAAGACGCTCGGACACTGAGAGCCCAAACTGCCTCGCCCGTGAGGGTCAAAAAGATCGCGATGCGGCATCATTCCTCCTGGTGCCGCATGGCGATTTTTGGTTCTGGGCAGAATGTGGTGGGATAGGGCGTAAGCCTCCAATCGGCCCAATGGCGCGCTAGATGAGAGAATTACACTCGCGCCCATCATTGGAGTCGAAATGCCAATAGCCAGTCCAGAGATTTACTCAGAAATGCTCGATCGCGCTAAAAAAGGCGCCTTCGCTTATCCAGCCATCAACGTCTCATCATCTTCCACCCTCATTGCAGCTCTGCGCGGTTTTGCTGAAGCGCAATCTGATGGAATCATCCAATTTTCCTGGGGCGGCGCGGAATTTGCCTCTGGTTCGACCGTCAAGAAGATGGTGGACGGTGCGGTTGCCCTCGCAGAGTTCGCACATATCGTGGCAAAGAATTACAACGTTCAGATTGCACTTCACACTGACCACTGCCCCGCCGAAAAGCTCGATGGCTTTATGCGGCCGCTGCTTGATTTCGGTGCGCAGCGGATCAAAGATGGGAAGGCCCCACTTTTCAACTCTCACATGTGGGATGGCTCAGCCGTTTCCATGAAGGAGAACATGAGCATTGCAGACGAACTGATAGTGAAGTCAGCTGCCGCTAAAACGATCCTGGAATTAGAGATTGGCGTTGTCGGTGGCGAAGAGGATGGCGTTGAGGCAAAGCATGATGCCAAGTTGTACTCCACACCGGAGGATGCCATCTTGACGGCCGAAACTCTAGGTCTTGGTGAGCGCGGGCGTTACATGCTTGCTGCAACATTCGGAAACGTTCATGGAGTTTACAAACCCGGCAACGTTGTACTTCAACCAAAAATCCTCCAGGAATTGCAGGACGCGGTTGCGGCGAAAAAGGGCCTTGTTTCTGGTTCAAAGCCTTTTGACCTCGTATTTCACGGCGGTTCTGGATCGCTTCTGAGTGAAATTCGAGAGGCGCTCGATTACGGTGTCATTAAGATGAATATCGACACCGATACTCAATACGCCTACACCCGACCAGTGGTCGATCACGTGATGAAGAATTACGACGGCGTCCTCAAGATCGATGGTGAAGTTGGAAATAAGAAGATGTATGACCCACGTGCTTGGGGCAAGGCAGCTGAAGCAGGTATGGCTGCTCGTGTTCAACACGCATGTGACGATCTTCGCTCGGCAGGAACATCTCTACTCGCTTAATTTCTTCACTCTTCTAACGAAAGGCGTTACTTATGCCAGCCATAGTTCTGCTGGGAGCACAGTGGGGCGATGAGGGCAAGGGTAAAGCTACTGACCTGCTGGGTGACCGCGTTGATTATGTCGTCCGCTATCAAGGCGGCAACAACGCGGGTCACACAGTTGTTATCGGTGATCAGAAGTACGCACTCCACCTGCTTCCTTCTGGAATATTGAGTCCGGATGTTGTGCCAGTCATCGGTAATGGTGTTGTCATTGACCCCGGCGTACTTCTACAGGAGATAAAGGACCTCACGGAGCGCGGAATAGATTGTTCTAAACTGGTTATTAGTTCGAATGCGCATTTGATTACGCCTTATCATCGCACTATCGACAAAGTTACCGAACGCTTTCTTGGCACTTCCAAGATTGGTACGACAGGTCGAGGTATTGGACCAGCTTACGCAGACAAGATCAATCGGATTGGTATTCGCGTGCAGGATCTTTTTGATCCTTCGATTCTTCGTCAGAAAATTGAGAGTGCTTTACGAGATAAAAACCAAATTCTGGTAAAGGTATTTAACCGAAAGAACATCGAAGTCGAAGATGTGCTTGCAGAATATCTAGGGTATGCCGAGATATTGCGCCCATATGTCACTGATACAGGACTGCTCCTTAACAAGGCATTGGAGGAAGGCAAAATTGTCCTTCTCGAGGGATCCCAAGGCACACTCCTCGATGTTGACCATGGAACATATCCATTTGTCACTTCCAGTAATCCGACGGCGGGCGGGGCTTGCACAGGATCTGGCATAGGTCCAACCAAGGTTACGAAGGTAATCGGCATTGTGAAGGCGTACACAACGCGAGTTGGATCCGGTCCATTCCCAACAGAACTTCTCGATGAAGATGGCGAGAAGTTACGCACCATTGGCGGCGAAGTTGGCGTTACTACGGGACGCGCCCGTCGCTGTGGCTGGTATGACGCACCAATTGCGCGTTACGCCGTTCGAGTAAACGGACTCACTGATTTCTTCTTAACAAAGTTAGATGTTTTAACTGGTTGGGAGAAGATTCCGGTCTGTGTCGCATATGAAATTGATGGCAAACGTATTGAAGAGTTACCTTCTTCTCAATCGGATTTCCACCACGCAAAGCCAATCTATGAATACCTCTCTGGTTGGACCGAAGACATTTCTAGCGCGCGCAAACTTTCGGATTTGCCTAAGAACGCGCAAGCGTACGTAGCATTTCTCGAGAAGATTTCAGGTGCACCGATGAGCGCAATTGGTGTTGGTCCTGGAAGAAATCAGACCATCGTCGTAAAGGACTTTGTCTAAGGATGAATACTCTGGTGGGAGGCGTGGCTCAAATTATTGAGGCACTCCGATGAAAGTTCTACTCATTGGCAGCGGCGGACGCGAACACGCACTTGCATCCGGTCTGGCAGTTGATCCCGAGGTAGCAGAGCTTCATTGCGCACCTGGCAATCCCGGAATTTCCGAAATCGCAACAATTCATCCGGTCGATATGACCGACAATGCGGCAATTTTACTTCTTGCACAAGAGTTAGACGTTGATCTCGTTGTAGTGGGGCCAGAGGCGCCACTAGTGAATGGGGTGGCAGATGTATTGCGAGCAAGTGGATTTGCAACTTTTGGCCCGTCCAAGGCGGCGGCTCAATTAGAGGGATCCAAAACTTTTGCAAAAGAAGTTATGAATGATGCCGGTGTCCCAACCGCACGAAGTTTCACTTGTACGACTCGACAGGAAATCGAGAGGGCCTTGGATTCGTTCAGCGCGCCATATGTTGTAAAGGACGACGGCTTGGCTGCTGGAAAAGGTGTGGTTGTTACGCGGGACCGTGATGTAGCCCTCAAGCACGCACTGAGTTGCAAGAAAGTCGTTATCGAAGAATTTCTCGACGGCCCGGAGATTTCACTCTTTGGAATTTCAGACGGGAAAAGAATCATTGCCATGCAACCGGCGCAAGATTTTAAGCGCGCGCGCGATCATGATGAGGGCCCCAACACAGGTGGGATGGGCGCATACTCACCACTTCCTTGGGCACCGACAGATATTGTCGAGCAGACCCAGCGGGAAGTTCTCGCACCGATGATTGCTGAAATGGCGGCGCGGGGTACTCCTTTTGTGGGTTTGCTTTATGCGGGTCTTGCACTCACAAACCATGGAACTCGGATTATTGAATTCAACGCTCGATTTGGCGATCCAGAGACGCAGGTACTGATTCCGCGTCTCATCACGCCTTTGGGAGCACTTCTGTATAAAGCGGCCATGCGAGATCTAGATGGGGTAACTCTGGAATGGCGTGAGGAGTCGGCAGTCACGGTGGTGCTGGCAGCACATGGCTACCCAGATTCGCCGCGGACGGGAGACCCGCTCACGGGCCTTCCAGATATTGATTGCGTACAGGTCTTCCAGGCTGGAACTGGCTTAGTAAACGACGAACTCGTCTCTAACGGTGGTCGGGTATTGGCTGTTACTGGTCTGGGTAGCGATCTTACGGAAGCGCGCAACTGCGCTTATCGCGGGATAAGCCAGATTCACTTGGAGGGCTCGTTTTTCCGCACGGATATAGCTTTCAATGCCTCGATTGCGGAGAAGGGCAACTGATGGGCGAGAATGTACCAGTGAGTGTTCTGGCGAGTAGATATGCATCAGGTGCAATGCGCGAGATCTTTGCGCCGGAAGCCAAAATAATTTCTGAGAGAAAACTCTGGCTTGCAGTCGCACGAGCTCAATCCAAACTCGGTCACCCAATTAGCCAGGATGTTATTCGGGATTACGAAAAGGTAATCACTCAAGTTGATCTCTCTTCCATCGATGCGAGAGAGAAGATCACTCGTCATGATGTGAAAGCAAGAATAGAAGAGTTCAATGCTTTGGCTGGCCACGAGGCTATCCATGCTGGAATGACAAGTCGTGACCTGACGGAAAATATTGAAGCACTTCAAATCAGAAATGGCTTGCTTATTGTCCGAGACAAGACGGTTGCTTTGTTAGCCCGCTTAGGTGAGCGAGCAACCCAATATGCCGATCAACCAATCGCCGGCCGTTCACACAACGTTCCGGCCCAGATCACAACTCTTGGAAAACGTTTTGCCTCAGCCTCGGAAGAATTACTTTTTGCCTACGAACGCCTCTCCTCTCTTTTGGAGCGCTACCCGCTTCGAGGAATAAAGGGGCCGGTCGGAACAGCGCAAGATTCCATCGATCTGCTCGGATCCTCGGAAGCACACAAGCAACTCGAACTCTCAATTGCTTCTGAATTAGGTTTTGATCACGTACTGGATTCAACAGGTCAGGTTTATCCTCGCTCCTTCGATTTTGATGTTCTCTCTTCGTTGCTTCAGATTGCAGCAGCGCCATCCTCGCTAGCGACTTCTATTCGGCTTATGGCGGGTGCCGAACTTGTCACGGAAGGTTTCAAGGCCGGACAAGTTGGCTCCTCCGCCATGCCGCATAAAATGAATACTCGTTCTTGCGAACGTGTAAATGGTCTCACTGTGCTTCTCCGCGGGTACGTCTCTATGGCTGGCGAATTAGCCGGAGACCAGTGGAACGAAGGCGATGTCTCATGCAGCGTTGTGCGCCGCGTGGCGATTCCGGATGCTTTTTATGCCATTGATGGGCTGTTGGAGACCATGCTCACCGTAATCAGTGAATTTGGTATTTTCCCGGCAGTTATTGAGGCAGAACTTGAGCGGTACCTGCCATTTCTGGCCAGCACCAAAATCCTGATGGCAAGTGTGAAGGCGGGTGTGGGTCGTGAAGCCGCCCATGAGATTATCAAAGAGCACGCAACCCAAGCTGCATTAGCCATGCGCGAAGGAAAACCCAACTTACTTCTCGCTGCTCTCGCTGATGATCCAAGGATTCCGCTGGATAGGGAGAGCCTGGCTGCACTCATCAGCAATCCCATTGAATTCACGGGCGATGCCCGTGAGCAGGTTGCCCGCGTTGTGAAGAGAATTGAATTGATTACCGCGACGCATCACGATGCCGCCAATTACAAACCAGGGACGATTCGATGAGCGGCTTTGGCCAAGCCGGGCCACCACCAGCAGCCGTAATTCCAGGCTGGACACATCTGCGAACTGGAAAGGTTCGTGATCTTTATTCAGACGCGTCGGGCCGCCTGTTGATGGTGACGTCCGATCGGATCTCTGCTTTCGACTGGGTTCTACCCACGCCGATTCCAACAAAGGGGGCCGTACTTACTCAGCTCTCACTCTTCTGGTTCGAACAGTTGAAGAGCATTGTTCCAAATCACGTCATTAGCGTGGATGTTCCATCAGAGGTGAAAGGCCGCGCGGTAATTGTTAAACCGCTGACCATGTTCCCCATTGAATGCGTGGCACGCGGTTACCTCACGGGCAGCGGATGGAGTGAGTATAAAAAGTCGCAGTCAGTCTGTGGCATTCCTCTTCCGAGTGGCCTACTGGATGGCTCACAACTTCCTGAAAATATTTTCACTCCTGCGACGAAGGCGGCAGTTGGAGACCACGACATAAATATCAATCTAGAACAAGCACTTGAAATTGTTCCTAAAGCAAATGAACTCAGCGATCTGACTCTCCAGCTCTATAGCGCCGCCGCTGATTACGCCAAGGGCCGCGGAATTATCCTCGCTGACACGAAATTCGAATTCGGCGTTGATGAAAATGATGAGATCACTCTGGGCGATGAGGCTCTGACTCCAGACTCATCCAGGTTCTGGGATGCACAAACATGGAGTCCTGGTGGAGCCCAGCCTTCTTTCGACAAACAATTTGTTCGCGACTACTTGGTGGAAAGCGGGTGGGATCGTGAATCCCCACCGCCGCAGTTGCCTGCAGAGATCGTCGAGAAGACGGCAGAACGTTACCGAGATGCATATTTGAGGCTTACCGGCACACCCTTCCAGGATTAGACGACAAAGGAGCAGATTCACATGGCAAAAATCGTGGTCGATGTCATGCTTAAACCAGAGATTCTCGACCCCCAAGGGCAGGCGGTGAGCGCCGCCCTTCCTCGCTTAGGTTTCACTTTTGCGACCTCCGTCCGGCAGGGAAAGCGATTTGAGATCGAAGTCGAAGGCGAGCCATCGGCCGCCCAATTGGCCGAGATCTCTCGAGTAGCGGAAACTTTGTTGGCGAACCCAGTAATTGAAAACTTCACGGTGAGAGTGGAGAAGTAAGTGAAAGTTGGCGTAGTCACCTTTCCTGGTTCGCTAGATGATCATGATGCCGCTCGTGCGATTCGTGCAGCCGGTGCAGAGGCAGTCTCTCTCTGGCATGCGGATCCCGATCTGCACGGAGTGGATGCAGTAATTCTTCCTGGTGGATTTTCTTACGGAGACTATTTACGTTGCGGTGCCATTTCGCGTTTTGCGCCGGTGATGACTTCAATTATTGAAAAGGCAAATGTTGGAATGCCGGTTCTAGGAATCTGTAACGGATTCCAAGTTCTATGCGAGTCACACTTACTGCCAGGTGCCCTGACTCGGAACCAAGGCCTGCATTTTCTCTGCACAGACCAGAGAATAAGAATTGAAAATACTTCCACGTCGTGGACCTCATCGTTTAGCAAAGACCAGGAAATTGTTATTCCACTAAAAAATGGCGAGGGATCATTTCAGTGTGATGATCCGACGTTGGAACATCTAGAGGGAGAAGGACTGGTTGTCGCTCGTTACGTTGGAGAGAATCCCAACGGATCGCGCAATTTAATCGCGGGGATTACCAATGCTCGAGGAAACGTCGTCGGACTCATGCCGCATCCCGAGCACGCCATTGATTCCCTGACGGGACCAAGTGCCGATGGGCTTCCATTTTTTACATCAATTATTAGCCAGATGGTAGGAAAGTAGATGTCATTAGATACAGTCGCGATTGCAAGTACTACTCCCAATGTTGAACAACCTTTCGCACAACTGGGACTCAAAATCGATGAGTACGAGAGAATTCGCGAGATTCTTGGGCGGCGCCCAAGTTCCAGTGAATTGGCCATGTATTCGGTCATGTGGAGTGAGCACTGCTCCTATAAGTCTTCGAAGGTTCATCTGCGCCAATTCGGTGAAAAAGCCCCTAAAACCGCTGCTCTTCTCGTAGGTATTGGTGAAAACGCAGGAGTCGTAGATGTCGGACAAGGCTACGCAGTGACTTTCAAGATTGAATCCCACAACCATCCCTCATTTGTCGAGCCTTACCAAGGCGCAGCAACTGGAGTCGGTGGAATCGTGCGCGACATTTTGACGATGGGTGCCCGACCAATCGCGATCATGGATCCACTCCGATTCGGCCCTGCAGAAGCCGCTGACACACGCCGAGTGCTTCCTGGCATCGTCGCAGGTATCGGTGGGTATGGAAATTGTCTTGGCCTTCCAAACATCGGTGGAGAAATTAGTTTTGATGAGACATACGCAGGCAACCCACTTGTCAATGCACTCTGCGTTGGCGTCATGCGTCATGATGAGATCAAACTTGCGAAAGCTTCGGGTGTTGGAAATCTTGTGGTCCTCTTTGGAGCGAAGACTGGTGGAGATGGCATTGGAGGAGTTTCAGTTCTTGCAAGTGAAACATTCGGTTCGACGAGTCCTGCCAAACGACCGAGTGTTCAAGTTGGTGATCCTTTTACAGAGAAAGTACTCATCGAGTGCTCCCTTGAAATTTTTGCCGAAGATTTGGTCGTAGGTATTCAAGATTTGGGTGGGGCGGGTCTTTCTTGCGCAACGAGTGAGCTCGCCTCGGCGGGCACTGGCGGAATGAATGTTGCGTTGGATGATGTGCCATTGCGCGATCCCAGTCTTTCCCCAGAAGAGATTTTGATGAGTGAATCTCAAGAACGTATGTGCGCAATCGTCGAACCGAGCAGGATTGCCCGCTTTCTTGAGATCTGTAAAAAATGGGATGTTACCGCGACGGTCATCGGTGAAGTTACCGATGGTGATCGACTAATAATTACCTGGCATGGCGAAGTAATTGTCGATGTTCCTCCGCGCACCGTCGCGCATGAAGGACCTGTCTACAACCGTCCCATGGCAAAGCCCGATTATATTGATGCACTTACTGCTCAGACTCCTTCGCTTCCTATGCCCAAAGGCGCAGAAGAAATTCGTGCGGCTGTGCTCCAGCTCATGGCTAGCCCCAATATGGCTGATAAGAGTTGGGTGACTGCCCAATATGACAAGTACGTTCAAGGCAACACGGTCCAGTCACAGCCCGAAGATTCTGGAATGGTCAGAATTGATGAGAAAACCCATCTAGGTGTGGCTATTTCGACCGATGCTAATGCCTCTTGGTCGTACCTGAACCCATACGAGGGCGCGAGATTGGCGTTGGCCGAAGCTGCTCGCAACATTGCAACTGCTGGCGCTAAACCGTTGGCAGTCACAAACTGTCTCAACTTTGGCTCGCCTGAAGATCCGGAAGTTATGTGGCAATTTGCTGAGACTGTGCGTGGGTTGGCGGACGGTTGTTTGGAAATGGGATTGCCTGTCACTGGAGGAAATGTTTCCTTCTACAACCAGACTGGAACGGTGGCGATCTTGCCGACACCGGTCATCGGAGTTCTTGGCGTGATACAGGATGTACGAACTCGGACGAGCATGGCACTTGATCGTTCGGGCCTTGATCTTTATTTGCTTGGTGAGACGCATGAAGATTTCGCCGGAAGTGAATGGGCTTACATGCACGGTCAACGAGGAGGGCAGACACCGATTGCGGATCTTCAACGTGAAATGAGATTGATAGATCTACTTCTTGAGGGTCAGTCAATTTTTGAATCTGCCCACGATTTGAGTCAAGGCGGGTTGGCGGCCTCACTGTCGGAAATGACATTACGGAAGAACATCGGTGCGACTATTACTCTCTCGGGTGAGGTCGCAACCGCTCTGCTAAGTGAAACACCGGGTCGTGTAATCGTTGCGATCGAATCAAAGAACGCTGACCGACTGGGCGAACTCGCCAAGACTGCGAATATTACTCTAACGAAGATTGGCACCTCGGGGGGGAACTCACTCACAATTAATGAGGCAGTGATCCCACTGGATGAGTTGCGAAGAAGCTACACAGATACGATTCCGAAACTTTTTGGGTAGCAATCTGAGAATGCTTGACAAAGAGATTCTTGAATCGGTCAAAGCGACTTTGCGTCAACTTTCGTCCCTTGCCCCGGGTCGGGCGATCGAGGTCCGGATTCCACCGTATGCCGTAATTCAATTTGGTGATGGTCCCACCCATACGCGAGGTACCCCGCCAAATGTCATCGAAATGGATGCTGAAACTTGGCTTGCCTTGGCAGAGGGGACTTTGATGTGGACGCAGGCCCTCGCCTCCGGTTCAGTCCGTGCTTCTGGGGCACGAGCTGACCTCTCGCCGTATCTGCCGCTACTCAAATTGCACGTTATACTTTGATAATTCTCGTTGCAAGGCAATCAAATTTTGTTGGAAATGTTCTCCATTTTCTATTCAGAAAGCGAGGTCAATCTACGAAATGACCCGCCGTCCAGATGGACTACTTACTCACGAACTCTTTCCTGAAGATAAAGGTCCGCAGGATGAGTGCGGAATCTTTGGAGTTTGGGCGCCAGGTGAAGAGGTCGCCAAACTTACTTTTTACGGACTATATGCACTTCAACATCGTGGCCAAGAATCTGCCGGTATTGCAACGAGTGACGGCGAGAGAATTCTTGTTTATAAGGATATGGGTCTGGTTTCGCAAGTTTTCACCGAAGCCGATCTCATCTCTCTCAAGGGCGAGTTGGCAATTGGACATTGCCGATATTCGACTACCGGTTCAAGTACCTGGGTGAATGCGCAACCGACACTTCGTCCCACAACGTACGGCACTCTCGCCCTTGCCCACAATGGCAATCTGACAAACACTGGCAGTCTGGCAGAGATGCTGCAACATCAGAGCGTGCTAACCACTGGTAAAGAACGCGGTGCAACGACTGATACTGAAGTCATGACTGCCCTGCTTGCGAGTCGGGATGAAAAGAACTTCGAAGCAAGTGCGATGGCAGTGCTGCCGCTACTTGAGGGCGCTTTCTCTCTTGTCTTTATGGACGAGCGCACTTTGTATGCAGCCCGTGATCGACATGGAGTGCGTCCATTGGTTATTGGCAAACTAGAACGTGGATGGGTCGTTGCATCCGAGACCGCTGCTTTAGACATTGTCGGTGCATCTTTCGTTCGTGAAGTAGAGCCAGGCGAATTCATCGCAATCGATGAGACTGGTATCCGCTCGCAGCACTGGGCTCCGCCAGACCCTAAAGGTTGTCTTTTCGAGTACGTATATTTAGCGCGTCCGGATACAACCATTGCCGGTCGAGGCATACATGCAACTCGCGTGGCCGTGGGTGAGCGCTTAGCGCATGAACATCCAGTCGAAGCGGACCTCGTCATACCAGTGCCTGAATCGGGGACTCCGGCAGCCATTGGCTACTCGCGTGCATCAGGTATTCCGTACGGCGCTGGTTTTGTAAAGAATTCATACGTTGGCCGCACATTCATTCAACCCAGTCAGACCATTAGACAACTGGGAATTCGCCTCAAACTCAATCCCCTGCGCGAGATTATTGAGGGCAAGCGCATCGTTGTCGTGGACGATTCGATTGTGCGTGGCAACACTCAGCGTGCAATCGTGCGAATGCTCCGTGAAGTGGGCGCACGCGAGATTCATGTGCGAATATCCAGTCCTCCAGTTAAATGGCCCTGCTTCTATGGAATTGATTTTGCCTCACGCGCAGAATTAATCGCGAGCGGCTTGGAGATCGAGGAGATCCGTCGATCGATCGGTGCTGATTCACTGGGATATGTATCCCTAGAGGGATTGATTGAAGCGACGACGATTGCTGAATCCAAGCTCTGTCATGCTTGCTTCACCGGCGAATACCCAATTTCAATCCCGACGGATATGTCCGAGGGAAAGATGCGTTTGGAAATTACTCCCGTGCAAGGGGCTCACTAATGTCGACGTACCGCGATGCAGGCGTGGACATTGAAGCCGGAGAACGCGCCGTTGAATTGATGAAGGCTTCTATTGCCAAAGCCTCTCGACCAGAGGTAGTGGGAGGTATCGGCGGATTTGCCGGACTCTTCGATGCCTCGGTTCTCAAGAATTACAAACAACCGTTGCTGGCGACATCTACTGATGGCGTCGGGACCAAGACAGAGATTGCCCGTCAGATGGGAATCTACGACACTATCGGTGAAGACCTTGTCGCGATGGTGGTTGATGATTTGGTGGTTTGCGGAGCCGAGCCACTATTCATGACCGACTACATTGCTGTCGGAAAAGTATTTCCCGAGCGCATTGCTGAAATCGTCAAGGGAATTGCGGTGGGTTGCCAGAAGGCCAACACTGCATTGATTGGTGGAGAGACGGCAGAGCACCCCGGGTTATTGAGGGAAGATGAATTCGATATTGCCGGCGCTGCAACTGGAGTTGTCGATGCGCCCAATCTGCTAGGCGCGGAGAAAGTTAAAAAGGGCGACTTGGTGTTGGCGATGCCGTCCAGCGGGTTTCACTCAAATGGCTACTCCTTGATTCGCCACATCCTTGTGACGAGCAAGTTGGATCTGGGCCACACCTACCAAGATTTAGGAAGATCACTCGGGGAAGAACTCCTGACACCGACTGAGATCTATGCCCGTGATTGCCTGGTCCTCATCAAAGCTCTGCACACGGACCTACGTACTTTTGCCCACGTGACGGGCGGTGGGTTGGCAGCGAATACCGCTCGAGTGATCCCCTCCGGCCTGAGCGCTCGTTTTGACCGCTCCACCTGGGCCCTGCCGGTGGCTACCGATCTCCTAGCCAATCTGGGCAGGATCGCGCAGGCTGACTACGAGGCGACCTGGAACTGTGGAGTGGGCATGGTGGCGGTGATTGACCCCGGCAGCGCTGATTTGGCGCTCAAAACGCTGGCTGCGCGCGGAATTAAGGCCTGGGTCGCAGGTGAAGTCTTAGAGATCCCCGAGTCCCCGGGGGCCACTTTGGAAGGTTCCTACCAAGCACGATAACCTTCCTCCCTGATTGCACATAGTTAAGGAGGTCACGCTATGGGGCGCGGCCGCTCAAAAGCCAAGCAAACCAAAGTTGCTCGCGATCTGAAGTATTCATCCCAAGAGATGGATCTCGACCGCCTAGCAAAAGAGCTGCACGGAGAGCCTGATACGGCGAAAGATCGTGATGATGACGATCCGTTCGCTGAAGGCAACTACATTCCGCGGGCGTAATCGCCATGCGCCCGACTCCGTACGTTGCATCGTTACGAGTCTACGAACCCATCTCTTCTTTTCAACCCGCTGACCGCCTGAGGTGGTCGACAATCGCTGCAACAGAGAACTCTTCGCGGGAAGAGCAGATTCTTGCATTGCGAAGGATTATTTCACCAGAGTCGCCAGCTCTAAGACCCGATGGCGCACACGTCATCGATATAGATAATGCGCGGTACGTATCACCATGGTCGACTGCCACGCGATGCTGGGCCGCGATCGAGGATTTTAAATCTTCACTTCCATCCAGTGTGAGTTCGCTCTTTATCCCTGAAGGAGTTGAAGAAGTCATGACTTCCGGGTTTGATTTTGTTGAAAGTAAAGTGCCTCACATTTTGACGCAGACGTGGATCATTCCTCCGCGCTGGTTCACACTATTTGTCCCTGAAGAACGCGTGCGCGGTAGGGATAGTTACGGCCCCTTCACGGTAGTTCGCACTTCACTGGCGAATGCAAAGGCTCGGTGCCTGATTACACATAGTGCAGTGCGGAACGCCTTTGGCTCGGGTCAAGTGGAAGAGGAGTTACAAGACTTGGGCAACTGGTTAGACAATTTTCATCCCGAGTCTTTTCTCGAACTGGATTATGGGGGACTAGCCGAATATCTTGAGAAGTCTCTGGTTGGGAAAGGAGAAGAGGGACTTGATGCGGATACTTCGATTGAAGATGTACTGAGTTCTGTCTCCGGTCTTGCTTCGGGTGATGGTGCAGTGGCCGGTCGAGGATACGAGCGACTTGTCACGCGTTGGCGAGAAGTCGCTGCTTTCGAACAGGCAATGTAGTCGAGATAATAAAAGAATCCTCTTGCACGAGTGGCCACAAAGGCGGATACTTCCTGTCATATTGGTGCGAAATGGACATCTGTGGAGGTAATTTGTATGAACAGGCTTACCGATGCAGAAGTGCTTCTCACTCCAGCGGAAGTTGCAGCACTCTTTCGCGTAGACCCAAAGACGGTTACTAGGTGGGCAAAAGCTGGGAAATTAACCTCTATTCGCACCCTCGGTGGTCATCGCAGATACCGAGAATCGGAAGTTAAAGAGTTGCTTCAAAGCCGTCCAAACTCAGGCAACTAAAGAAATATTCTCCAGATACAAAAATGCAGTATTCGATACGGCAATTCCTATTGCTTGGTGCTTTCACCTTTATTTTGGTTGGTGCTTTAACGCCAATTATGCGCGCGCTTGCGATCCGAAATGGTGCCGTCGATTCTCCAGATATTCCTCGTAAAACTCACAAAGAGCCCGTGCCTTATTTGGGCGGAGTTGGGATCGCTATAGGAATACTAATCGCCAGTTACGGGGCGATGCTCTACTCGGACTTTTCGATGCACACCTTTGCACTTGCGAGCTCGGTACTCATTCCCGCACTCGCCATTTCAATTATGGGACTCGTTGATGATCTACGTGGGTTAGAGCCGTGGCCGCGGCTGGTTCTTCAAACAATCGCGGCTGTAGTTGTGGCATCCATTCTGATTTCTACTAACACAATTGGGACGCCGCTCAACATCAAGATTCTAGATAGTGCGGTTACGATTTTTTGGATTGTTGGTGTTTGCAACTCGATAAATTTTTTCGACAATCTAGATGGTGGCGCATCGGGTACTGTCGCGGTGATCGCGATTTTCCTTTTTTTCATCGCTTACGACCGCCAACAAGTTTTAGTTAGTGCTCTTGCCATCGTCACCGCAGGTGCTACCGCGGGGTTCTTGATGTGGAACAAGGCTCCAGCCAAGATTTATATGGGAGATGCGGGATCATTGTTTCTAGGGATTATCATCTCTGTATTGACCATTCGCCTAAATCCAGATCTTGCTCCACGGAGTAAATCGCTTGCGATTCCGCTTTTCTTGATGGCATTGCCGATTCTTGACACTACCGTGGCGGTCGGCTCTCGAATCTATAGAAGAATTTCGCCATTTCAAGGCGGTCGTGACCATTTGTCCCACCGACTTATTCGCATTGGAATCGATCGACACGTCGTTGCTCCGATTCTCTGGTTCGCCGCCGCCGTTTTCGGTGCTCTCGCACTCGCTGTCTATCATTGGCCTGTTCAACACGGTAACCAATTGATGATCGGAGGAGTCGTACTTTGGCTTTTCCTTCTCATCTTTTTTCTGCGAATTCCCAGCGAAGATGAGGCAGGTAGGTGAGGCAGGGCAGTAGTACCCTGTGCGCATGTCCGATAAGAAGCCAAAAGACGATGCCCGTGCCAAGTTCCTTGAAGCGCTAGAGAAGAAGAAGCAGAAGAGTGTGTCCGGAAGTGCGACGGGCCCAAATGCTGGTTCGAAAGTTGGCGGTGGCCAGGCTGCGGGTGGGGCTCCCAAACGCTTCCAACGTAAATCTGGGTCTGCGTAGGAACGCCATAGATGCTCATTTTCGTTGGTGCTCCCAGAAGGGTAACGGGAGTTATTTGGCGCAATAAATTTGTATCCATATTTGTAACCGCTCACATTCTTTTTGCTGTTTTTCTTGGAAAGCTTTTCGCATTTGCACCGGATGAAGGCGGATATTTATACACTTTTAATAATCTGTATGGTGGTCCAGATGCGAATCCTCAATTTGGCAGTGGATGGATCACTGCCCCCAAGGCATTTCTCTGGATTTCGTATCTACCAGCGAAATTATTGAATATTGGTGGGGTACCGGATTATGTAGCCATCAGGCTTCTTTCGGTTGCCTTGGTGACAGCAAGTTTGACTCTCCTCATGAATTATTATTATCGATCGCATCCGCGAACTAAGAAAAGTAATGGAATATTCTATTTCTTCTACGTTCCATCGATCTTCTTATGGAGTTCGGTCGGATTGCGAGAGACCTTTATTCTTTTTGAGATTAGCCTTGTACTCGTAGGAGTTGCTTACCTTTTTGAAGGCGAAGAGAGGAAAGCATCCCTTTTCTTAGTTTTCGGGTCGTACGGGCTACTCTCCACCAAAAGCTATCTTTGGATCTGCCTGGTGGCCGCGGCTGTTGGGCTGATAGTTGTGGAAGTCATTCGACGAAAATACAGAAGAAAACTCATTCATTTGGTAGTGGCTCTCTTTCTCGTTCCATCCATTTTATTTGCAGGTACCACTTCATGGTATGCACTCCAATTTATAGTTACATCTATTTTCCATACTGACGTCACATCGGTGGGCGGACGATCAGGTGACTCGATAGTGCAGGTGGCTATACCCAACGACCAATTGGGATCGAGCGGTCCAGGTGGACCTTTGGGGCCGACGGGATCAAGCGAGCCGGTTACTGTCGTGACTTTTCATGGCGATACGACTCTCATCGCTCTGCATTTCTACCTGCTGGATAATCCAGATTCTCCGTTTACGAGAGTCCTGACTGCACTCGGCATTGCTACTAAGGTTCACAGTATCTGGGATGAAAAAGTAAAAAGTGGCTTGGTCAAGAAGAGCAAGGCAGCGCTGCCAGAGAGTTCATCGCTGAGTGGTTACATCCTGAAGCCAGGAAATGTCCATGACCCACTGTCAATTTTTCGTCCTGCATTCTTATTCCTCTTTGGGCCAATTCCATTCTTGGATCAAGGTGGAATTGCGCTCAGCATTGTTTCCTTCGAGTCGCCAATCTGGTGGCTACTTTATTTCTGTGTTGGTATTCAGATATTTCGCTCTCGAAAATCAATGTTCCTACGAGATCCAGCAATCGTCTTCACTATCGTCTTCACGACTTTACTGATTATTTTTAGCGCTCTGGTGGAAGTTAATTTAGGCACATCTTTCCGCCATCGATCAATTATCTTCATTCCGTTAATTTTCCTTTTTGTGCGGTTCCGGTCGAAGTTCAATTCTCGTTCCGTCTGACTTTATTCTTAAGGCAAATTAGTGTTAATAGAAATTCGTGTAAGGCCAAACGCCAAGCGAAATAGAGTTGGAGGCACCGTTGGAGACCCTCCACGGCTGATCGTGGCGGTTCAAGCTCCGGCTGTCGACGGTAAAGCCAATGAGGCGGTACTCAAAGAAGTGGCTAAGGCGTTCGGCGTGAGAGCGCGGGATATCTCAATCGTGCATGGTGAATTGACTAGAGATAAGCGGCTTGTCATAGATGCAGATTCGGACGCCTTGCAGATGCGGCTTGACGAATTGAGTGGTGATCCCAGACTCTTATAACAGAGTTCTGACAATATTTTCACAGAATGACTTAAGGATACGGTGCCTATCTTAGAGACCTAGCGAAACCCCATTCGTTAGGAACCTACCACCCCTAGTAGGTGTTACAGGTTCTCAAAGTAATGACACTATGGAGAGAAACATGAACATAAAAACTCAGATCGCTAAAGAAGCCAAAGAAAAGATGCGAAAGGCGAGATTTGCTTATGCGGCAATTATCTCTATGGTCGCAACAACTCTCATGGTAATTGCGACCCCAGTCGCATCTGCCGCAACTGCTATTTCCCTTGGACAGGCAAATAACTTTGCAGTGTTAGCAGGTGGTGGGATTTCAAACACTGGTGCAACGACAATCCAAGGTGACCTTGGCATATATCCGACGGTAACCTATTCAGATAGCGGAACACTCTCACTCTCTGGTTCGTATCATTTCGGCGATGCGACGGCTATCGCAGCTAAGACCGATCTGGCAACTGCGTACTCCTTAGCTGTTGTTGCAGCGCCAGCTTCCGTGTTTACGGCGGATCTTGGAGGTCAAACTTTGGTTCCTGGTATTTACACCAATCCAACGGGTTTGGGAGTAACTGGGACACTGACACTTGACGCACAAGGAAATCCCAACGCAGTCTTCATCTTGCAAACCCCTATGAGTCTGAATACTGCCGCTTCAAGCCAGGTCAATATCGTCAATGGAGGACAAGCATGTAATGTGTTTTGGCAAGTGGGGACTACTACGACGCTGGGCGCAAATTCAGATTTCAAAGGCACGATTTTGACAAATTCGAATTTCACCGGCGGGGCAAATGCCAAGGTGTTGGGGCGCATTCTGTCGCTGGGTGGCTCAGTGGCGTTGAATGCAAACTCAATCATCAAGTCACCGTGCACCGCGAATAAGGTGGAAACCAGGGTTCAAATAACTAGCCCATCATCAGGCAGTGTTCAACCCGGTGCCACTTTGACTCTGAGCGCCGTTGCATCTCCGAAATCTGGTACTGGAGTTTGTGCTGGACCGATTTCATTTTCCTTGAATAAGAATCCATTAACCGGAGTCGTGGGAAGTTATCCACTCACAAGTCCGGTCGTAACCACCAATTGGATAAACGGCGAGTATCACTTGCTGGCAACCTATCCGGGTGATGGCTACTGCCTGGCCTCCACCAGCAACCCAGTGGAGTTGGTTGTTGGAACTCAGGAGAAGGTCCAATCCCGCGTTGTTGTCAGCGGGGCAGGATCCTATATCTCTCCATTCGGGAGAGCCAGCTTCAACCTTCTCATTAAATCGGCTCTTCCAACTTTCGACACTTCAACCGCGGTTGCGGGCAAGGTTACCTGGACGGTGCCACGGCAGTGGAGATTCCAAGGGGCGTTGAACACTTATTCATCCGTTAACGGCGCCGGGACCGCAACTGGAAGCGGAGTTCTTTATGCTTGGAATCGGACAGGTCACAGTGGAAAATGGCAGGCCGTTACAACAGGAGCAACAAATGTGACGGTCAAGTTCACGGTACCTGCAAATTCCAATAGCAAAAAGTCTCGGCCCATAACCAGTTTCGCTATTGGTTTTACTGGCACCATAGTTGCAGGAGTGCCGGCGCTGCCAGTGCTTGGATCGCTAGTGACTATAAATAGAGGCCACAACTCTGGTAGGGATTAGGTCCGATTAGCGCAACACAGAAGGCTCGGCCCCGACATTAATGTCGGGGCCGAGCCTTCTGTGTTGGAAAATGGTTGTGGCTAGGGACGGGATCGAACCGTCGACTTCAGTCGCGGTCGGCTTGTTTCATACGATCTCTGGCATCCCCTAGTGACCCATTTCTAGGCGTGAATTTGCTTGGGAATGGGTCACACTTCCCTTGGGCTTCGCATGATTTTCTGCTTAGTGTTAGCAACTTCTGGAAACCTACGATGACTTGAATTGGCATTCACAAATCATGTTCCTCTCAAGTCTAATCTGGTCGTGCGCCTGCTCAACGTCCGAAAGACTCATCTGGTTGTAGTTGTATGCCTCGTGGAGGGCATCGCAAGCTGTCAGCACCCGACTTGTACCCAAGTACTCCGTTCTTCCAGCGTACCCATAGGCACCAAAATCATTGGTCATAAAACTTCCGGATACTTCTCTCGCCAAGATTATGCTCTCTGCCTCACCCATATTTGCGGATTGAGACTGATCAGACTTACTCAGTTGACTCCGCAGATAGAGAACCGCGCTAGTATCTTTTGGCTCAATCGGATCTTCCAACCACGTCAGGTTCAGGATTCTATGACAGAAATCTCGGCTTCTGGGGACTTTCGTGCCTTTTACAACTTCACGCTTGACGGCAGGCGTCCATCTCGGTGTTGGTCGATCTGAATACAGGTATTCCAACACTGGTAATCGATCAATTTCGGCCATATGGCTCAATAAGCAGGTGTCATAAATAACTGGTTGAGCCACGGTTACGCGTAGACTCGATTTTCATCCATAGATTCATCGGCTTGGGAATTTTCTGAGTCACTGGCGATGTTCTTGAGTGCTTCAAGTTCAACTTCTAGTTCGCGGTCGGGTGTGGATTTATCCGGCATAGGGGACAAGTTAATTAATTGTTCCTCAGTAAAGCCGGACATCGAAATCGTTGGGTTGAGCCCCAAATCCCCAGCGATGAAGGCTCTCTTTGCTGCTTCAGCAAGAATGCTTCCAGGGGCAGCGTTAAGGGGTATTTCATGAGGTAGCAGGTCCACTTCTAGGTTGTCGCGACGATGAACGTGCCCTTGGTAGCCGATCGCTCCGACTTGGAGAAGGGCTGATCTTACGCTGGCATCTATTATTCCCAGGTTGTGAATACGGTACACAAGAGATTGCCAACTCACCCCGCAAACTCTTAGCAGTTCTTCAAACGCTTGCCCCGCAAATTTATGAGTCTTGAAACTCTGTTTAACAAGGTTGGATGGCATTAAGAATTCTGCGGCAAATGCGTTAGCAAATTTCTCAGCGCTATTTTTGTCTTTCAATTCATGATCAAGAATCAGCGAAGAATCTGTAACGCTTAACATGTGTCCAAGTTCGTGCGCCAAGGTGAACAGGGCTCGTTGTTTTAAGATAGACGAATTAACAAAAATGATTGGAAACTCAAAAGACGTGAGACTGGCTCCTAGAATCTCGTTTTCTCCTGCGTCGATTAAGACGACATCGAACGCAAATTTCTGTTCAATCTCCAGTTTGAGCGCCATGAATTTGTCTTCCGACCCGCGCCAATCACCAAAATTGTCATTGCACCAACCGGCCAACTTCTTGGATTTCTCGAGGTAGTCGCTATCAATCTCGATCCTTGGTCGAGCATCAACTAATTCTAAATTCCGCTGAACATATGGATCCAGAATTTCCTTGAAATCCGCGTACCATCGCACCGCTCTTTGCACTTTCTCCGTGCTGAGGCTTGAATCTCCCACCCTTGCGAACACCGGAATTGAGGAGGAAAAAGACTCGGGATTGAATAGCGCGATCGCGGATATTCCTAGAGCATCTGCAATTTCTGCAATTTCGTAGGCCTTCACTGGCCTTTTGTTGTTTTCGATTTCGGAAATGGTGGCTTCCGATAGATCAAGGACTTCGGCTAATTCCCTCGCCAACATTCCGCGCCGTTCTCTGAACATGCGGATTCTGGTTCCCAGTTCCTCGGCCATAATTGGGACTGTACCCGATGACTTCGGAAAATCCAAAGTCCAGACCCTCTCGATTTTCTGTGAATTTCGGTGGAAATCGAGGATTGGGCGACCTAGAACGCACGGGAAGGAGCCCTCGATTTAGGGGACGCTTATGCGATAGACGGCTAACTGCAACCAATTGCTCGGGCACCTCAGGGTTCTCTTTTTGTACAGATCACGCCCCTCACTCGTGCAACTTCGGCGCGCACATGAGTAGGTGGGATTGCTGGATTTAGAAATTCATACTTCGGGTCATGGCCCTTGCCGAAACCCCGAGTGATTCTTTCCCTTGGTCTCCGCCGTCAATTATTCCGATGAGTGGGATTATCTTTCCATCATTTAGGAATGAGGATGGCGAGCTGCTATCAGCTAGAACGGTGCAGTACCACGCTTCCATCTTGAAGAAGGCTCTCTCCTATGCCGTCGAAGTGGACGGACTGCTTGCGATCAATCCAGCAAAGAAAGTTCAACTTCCCAAAGGGACTCCCCGGCGATTGGATCCCTTCACAAGGGAAGAAGCGAAGAAGTTTCTTGAAGCATTGAATGATCACCGACTTTTCGCGTTCTTTCGATTGGCGATCTACTCCGGCGCTCGCAAGGGAGAACTTCTCACTGTTTTCACGATCTCCGACACTTCCATGCGGCCGTACTTCTTGAAGCCGGGACTCCGCTTAATGTGGTCGCTCAACGACTAGGCAACTGGGATGCCATGACTACGGCGACCACCTACGCCCATGTCACCAATCAACAAGCAGAGAACGCATCGATCATTTTTGCGAGGGCTGTGGAGTAAGTGAATTTACTCAAAACGAAAGTCCATAGCGAAGCCTTGAGGATGCACTCTCAGATGTAGACCTTCCACTTCCTTGCTAACCTGCTCACCTCGTTGTTGAGCCGTTCTAGACGTTCGCGGAAATTCGCAGAATCCTGGTGTTGAATGAATAGTCGCTCCCTCTCGTCTAAGTAAGAGCTGATAGCCATGTATGCCTGCTCGTCGGTGAAGTCGACTCTATTCTTGGCGGGGTCGGACTTTCTGTAACCACTGGCTAAAAAACGGGCATTTTGTATCAGGTTCGACTTATCCGTCTTCCGAGTCCTGCGCTCTTCACGGAGAAAATCGCTCCACTTTATTACTTGATCTTTGAAGATTAATAGTCCGACGAGTATTACTGCAGGTATGAATCCGCCGGTATTCAGTAGTTCTACAACTTTCTGCCATACGATGGTCATTTGTTCGTACTCGCCATAATGTGTTTCCTTTCGGGAGGCTCGGTTCGAAAGAAACCTACGTGATATGTCAATGCCCCGGGTACTGGTGTTAGCAAAGTGTTAGCAGTTTGGATGATTTACAACTGAATAGGGATGTGGAATAAAAGAAATTAGGCGTGTGACCTGCCTCTGTTGAGTGGCTAGGGACGGGATCGAACCGTCGACCTCACGATTTTCAGTCGCGCGCTCGTACCAACTGAGCTACCCAGCCTCCAAGATTTCAGCGTCGGCCAATCCAGTTGTACGACACCAAACTCTTGCGACCTGGACGGGACTTGAACCCGCGACCTCCGCCGTGACAGGGCGGCGCGCTAACCAACTGCGCTACCAGGCCTCGCTCTATCAGTATCCGCGCAGAGTATGCGCGAGTACCTCGGATAGAGACCAGTGCCCCCAACGGGATTCGAACCCGTGTTACCGCCGTGAAAGGGCGATGTCCTAGGCCCCTAGACGATGGGGACGTTTGAGGCTCGCAAATCGTACCTTTATTGCACCGCGCAGTAAAACCGCCCCATCAAAAGGTGCTGACGGGGCGGTTTTACTAACAATTTGGCTACTTCAGCGCCCATTGAACGCTGATTGAGACAGTCACGTCCTGCAATCCGAGATCAATTTCAGTAGAACCTGCGGAGTCCTTCGAAACGGACATTATTGGTGGATAAGGCGAAGGCGAAGAGTTTTCAACCAAGTGATTTACTTTGCCTAGTTTGACTCCAAGAAGTGAGGCATACGATGCTGCTTTTGCTTTTGCATTCTTAACTGCAATCGTGCGTGCGCTTGCCGTTGCCTTACTTGAGTCAAGAACAAATGGAGTAACACCATTAAGTTGGAGATTATCTCCACCTGCCGCCACGATTGCATCAACAATTGTTCCGGCAGTCGATGCTTTTCGGACTACCACAACAAAATTTTGACTTGCCCTGTATCCGATGAGTACCGAGCCCCCATCTTGCGTGTATTTGTATTCGGGGTAGATCGTGACGCTCTGGGTTGCAATGTCTCTAGCAGCTATTCCTTTTGCAAGGAAAGCGGCTCGTACAGCGGCGGCTGATGTGGCCGTTGCAGCAAGTGCTTCCTTACTCGTCCCTGCAACGGACGTAACAGTTGCGTTAATCCTGACAGCGTCGGGTGTCACTTTGACGGTTCCCTCAGCTGATATCGACAAGTATCGACTCACTGTAGCGGCTCTGCTTGCGGGGGCTAGTACAACGCCTCCGACTAGGGCTGCCGCCATTGTGATGACGGCTATACGTTTCAAATTAAGTTTTTTCATGTTCTAATTCTCGTACGCGTAATTGAAAATGCAAGCGATTTTGCTGTGTAATGCCTAAGAGTCCAGTCATAATCAGATGGGTTACATTGATAGGGTGCGCTTATGTCACATGTCGTCGTCACAGGTGGTGCTGGGTTTATAGGCTCGAATCTCGTCGCCGCCTTAACCCAAAAAGGGCATGAAGTAAGCATTGTTGACGATCTATCCACCGGTCTTCTTTCCAACGTTGATACAGATATCAATAGACTCCACCAGGTTTCCTTGGTTGACGCGGCTGAGCTGAAAAACGCTATCGGCGATGCGGAAGTAATTTTTCATTTAGGTGCGCGGGGGTCGGTGCCGCGGTCTTTGAAGAATCCGGTGGCGACCCACGATGTGAATGCGACGGGTACGCTCAATGTTTTGGAAGTTGCGCGGGCCACGGGCGCTCATGTCTTTTTCAGTTCTTCTTCATCCGTCTACGGACGAAATGGGGCGCTTCCGAAAGATGAATCAATGTGGCTTGGACCTATGACTCCATATGCTGCGAGCAAGTTAGCCGCAGAGGCATACGTTCAGGCTTATGGAACTGCGTACGACGTTCCTGTGACATTGCTCCGTTTCTTCAATGTATTCGGACCTAAACAACGACCCGATCATGAATATGCAGCCGTGATTCCAAAATGGATCTGGAAGGCGATGCATAACGAGCCAATCGAAGTCTTTGGAGATGGCTCACAATCACGCGATTTCACTTACGTAAGAACAGTTGTCGATATTTGTCTTGATGCGATGGAACGCAAAGTCACTCATGACGGCGCGATAAATCTTGCATATGGCAACCGTATCTCTCTTATTGACACTATCGAGATGCTTAAGGTGCATTTCCCGGATCTGCAAGTAAATTTCATGCCCATCCGTCCAGGAGATGTCAAAGAGTCTCAGAACTCCCCTGTTCTCTTAAAGAAGATATTCCCAACAGTTGTCCCGCTGGAATTCGAGAAGGCACTTTCCGAAACAGTCAATTGGTTAAAGGCATTTGGAGAAACTGTCGCCAACGGGCCGACGGTTTCTGACTGACGCAATATGTGTGGCATTGCCGGAGGTGTCGGGGCTAACGCTCCAAAGAAAGATTCCTTTGGGAGTGTCCTTGATTCAATAGAGCACCGCGGGCCCGATGAGCGGGGAACTTTTTTTGATTCCGGAGTCGCGTTAGGAATCTGTCGGCTGGCGATTATTGATGTCGGCACCGGTCAACAACCTGTGTCCAATGAAGCTAAAACAATCCACCTGGTTTTCAATGGCGAAATCTATAATTACAAGTCATTGCGAGAGGTCCTAGTATCAAAAGGGCATAAATTCCGCTCCAATGGCGACTCGGAAGTCATCGTCCATCTCTACGAGGAGTATGGGCTCGAATTTACTCAAAAACTCAATGGAATGTTCGCGATTGCTATTTGGGACCAACGTACGCAGACACTCCTATTAGTTCGGGATCGAATGGGAAAGAAGCCACTCTGGTATTCACTTCAACCTGATGGAACTCTTCTCTTTGCCTCAGAGGTGAAGGCTCTGATCGCCGCAGGTGCGAAGTCCACGCTTCGGACCGGGGCGATTTCAGAGGTTCTTTCTTTCGGATACGTCAATGCCCCTCGATCTGCGTTTAATGAGATCAGCCAAATCCCTCCGGCATCGATGGGCACATGGCGCAATGGTTCAATGGCTACATCGAAGTATTGGTCACCTGACTTCTCTAGCGAGAAGAAGGTCTCATTCGAAGATGCGATTGATCAGACAAAAGTGCTCATCAAAGAGGCGGTTGAACGCAGACTAATCTCTGAGCGACCACTTGGATCTTTTTTGAGTGGAGGATACGACTCAACCGTTGTCACTGCCTACATGACGCAACTTGTCCCTGGAAAGGTTCGAACATTCTCAATTGGTTTCGATGACCCACGATATGACGAGTCAAAGTACGCGAGGGAAGTCGCAAAATATTTGGGTACCGATCATGTCGAAGAGAAACTAACTCCAGATCCGGCTCTCTTATTGCAGCAACTTTCTCGATCTCTAGATCAACCATTTGCCGATTCGTCAATCATTCCAACCTTTATGCTCGCAAAATTTGCCAGACAAGAAGTTGTAGTAGCTCTGGGTGGCGACGGTGGCGATGAAGTTTTTGGTGGATATGACCGATACCTGGCAACGCCGATGATGCAACGGTGGAACTCTGTCATGGCACTGGCATCTCCACTCGGCAAGAGCCTTTCGGCACGTGAAGGCATCTCGAACCGGAAACTTCGGCGGATAATTTCTCAAATTCAGCCTTATCCATCTTTAGCATCGCGATATCGCGGCGTGGTTTCACTTGGGTCGGACTCCGAACTCTCTTTTTTGATATCTCCAGATTTCCGTTCCGCGCGTGCGCACAGTGAATTTGAAAAAGACTTTGAGCGCGCGGGTGCAAGGGATGACCTTTCCCGAATGCTCCGGTCTGATCTTGAGTGGTACCTACCCGGTGACCTGCTAGTGAAAGCCGATATGGCAACGATGGCCAATAGCCTGGAACTGCGATCCCCGCTTCTTGACCATGAAATTGTCGAGTGGACTTCATCTCTGCCGTCTTCTTTTAAGATCAAGGGGCGCCAGGCCAAGTATCTTCTCAAGGAGATTGCACGCTCATTGCTTCCTGCAGAATTAATTGACCGTCCAAAGATGGGTTTTGCTATTCCACGAGCCGACTGGTTGCGAACCGGATTGAAGCCGATGACATATGACCTTCTCACTGATTCGACAGCACGCAATCGTGGCTGGTTCGTGCAGGCAGAGGTAGAGAAAGCCCTTAAGCAACATATGTCAGGTCAGGATCGTGATTCAATCATCTGGCCGATGCTGATGCTCGAACTCTGGGCAAGAAATTGGCTTGATCGCTAAGAGTTCCGAGATAAAAGTTCGGTATATAAATTCTGGTGATCATTTACCAACCGCTCAACGCCGTATCGCTGCATGGTGTAGTCATAAGCCGCTAGGCCCATATCTTCTCGAAGATTGTCATCTTCCACGAGTTCTTTAAGTGCATTTGCCAATGATCGAGCGTTGAGGTCTGTCAAGATTCCTGTCTCTTGATCAACGACAATTTCACCCACTGATCCAACATTCGTGGATACGACCGGAAGTCTGGCCATGCCGGCCTGGATGAGAGAGAGAGGAGTTCCTTCATTATCACTTGTTAGGAGCACCATATCCGAGGCAGCAAGTACCGTCTCGATATCTTCGCGCCATCCGAGAAAAGTCACGGGAAGGTTTTCGTTAGTGACTCGTTCTTTACAGTATTCCAATAGGTCTCCCGCACCAGCAACGATGAAATGCACGGGAACTTGTTGATTGTGAATTTCATAAACGACATCAAGAAATCGATCTGGTCTCTTAATCTTGGTAATTCGCCCAATGAATGCGCAAAAAGTTTTCGAAGGATCAATTCCAAGAGCATTGCAGGCATCTATTCGCGATGGCAACGGGCTCAATCTAAGTCCCGGGGGCATTACGCCGAATTTCTCTTTTGTGCCGATACCCGCCGCAAGTAAATCGTCTATGACTTGCTTGCCTACGGCCAATAATCTTGTCGTGAAGAGGCCTAAAAATCTTTCGATGACAATCACAAGAAGGGTTTTGCCTTTGCCAAAATACCCGTGCAGCAAATGTCCGTGGTAGGTATGAACTCGCACAGAACGATGGCCCGAAAGTATTGAGGCCACGCGTCCGATGACACCGGCCTTGGCGGTGTGTGTATGGATTATCTGCGGACGAAATGCCCGTATTTCGCGGATAACCAGTAGAAATGCCTTGAAGTCGGCTCTGGGAGAGATGGACCTCCCTAACCCCTTTATTCGTGTGGCATGCACATCTGTCGCGACTGTCTCTAAATAATCTGATTCATCCTCTGCGCAGAACCCGGTCACTAACCGATGATCAAATTTCAACGGATCAAGACCTCGCATTAGGCCCGAAACCTGCACGGCGGGACCCCCGACATTCATTCGGGCTATAATTCGCATAACGCGAATGCGTTGATCTTGGTTTCTGGCCATAGGAGTATCTTGGCGCAAAATTTTGTTTCCATGTGTACTGCTGACACTTTGAGTCAGGCGGCAGCCGAATTGAAAAAGGGTTCGTTGGTCGCCTTCCCCACTGAGACTGTTTATGGTCTAGGTGCCGACCCAACTAATCAAAGTGCGATTGACCGACTCTACGAAGTCAAAGGGCGTCCGGTAGACCATCCATTGATTGTCCACATTAGCGCGATGGAAAAGATGGAAATTTGGGCAGGAGATATTCCAACCTATGCAATTTCCCTCGCCCGTGATTTTTGGCCAGGGCCAATGACTTTGATACTTCCACGGAGCGCGGTTGCCAAAGATTTCATTACTGGCGGGCAAGACACTGTGGGATTAAGAGTTCCGGCCCATGTCATTGCCCTTTCTCTTCTTAGTGCGTTTGAAAAAATTGGAGGATTGGGAATTGCGGCGCCGAGCGCGAATCGATTTGGACAAGTTTCGCCAACGACCTCTGCCGCTGTTGAAGCGGAAATCGGAAAGTATCTTGCCCCCCAAGACATCATTCTTGACGGAGGTCCCTCATTAGTCGGAGTTGAATCCACGATCATTGATTGCACAGGTGAAGCTCCGCGCATACTGCGCCCAGGTGCAGTTACAGAATTAATGATTGAAGAAAGTACGGGACTCGAAATTGATCATTCAGCGGAAAGCAGTGTGAGGGTCTCTGGCTCACTTGAGAATCACTACTCGCCTAAGGCAAAAGTGATTATCGGTGCCCTGGCTGAAGCCGGCGAAGGTTTCATCGCACTCTCAACGATCGCTACGCCGCAAGGTGCTATCCGTCTTGCATCTCCAAAGAACGCAGAGGATTACGCGAGGGTGCTCTACGCGGCCCTTCGTGAAGGTGATGATCAAGGGCTCAAGCAGATTGCTGTTTTGCCTCCGGAGGGAGATGGACTAGCCATCGCAATTCGCGACCGCCTCGTGCGGGCCTCTCGCGGACGATAAAAACGACCAAAACCCTTGACGCCACAAGACAGGGGATGTTTAATCCACCTCACTAAGTTGTAATAACAAGATTACAGGGTGATGTTTACATGCGACTGCGGAGCGACAAGATTTTCAAGGCGGCTGGGGGCTGGTTCCGTGTGCGCGAAGTGGCCGCGGGAATATGGCTGCTGGGAGAGCCTCCTCACGTAAATACTTGGCTTGTCGTGGGTTCGGCCAGAGCGGTGCTCATTGATTCTGGATTGGGTGTCCGACCAATCCGCCCAGTTGTGGAAGCCATTACGGATCTTCCTATCCTCGTGCTCAATACTCATTCGCATTTTGATCACATCGGTGGGAATCACGAGTTTGATCAAATTTTGATTCATCCTGATGGCGTCCCAATTATTGCAAAAGATGTACCGCGGGAGGTGCTGGTCGAGTATCTGGATTACGTAGAGAAGATGGAACAGGCCCTTCCTACCTATATTGAATCAGACCGATCGTTTTTCTTCTCGCTTGCTCCAGCTGATGAACCTCGTCCATTTCCCATCAAGGGCACGAACAACACATGGCAAATCCCTGGAAGTAAGGCAAGTGGAGTTCTCGCCGATGGACACGTGGTTGACCTGGGTGGGCGTGAGTTGAAAGTAATTGCAACGCCGGGACATTCGCCAGATCATGTTGCTTTCTTGCTCGAGCCGGATGGCCTTCTTTTTGCGGGTGATGCAATTAGTACGGGCGCTATCTACCTTCAGTGGCCGGAGTCAAATGTTGTGGACTTTGCTCAATCCGCCAAACGATTGTCCGCATTGATTCCGGATATTCACGCCGTGCTTGTGCACCATTGGGTGCGATATTCAACTTTGCCATATTTTCTTCGTGATGTTTCAGAAGGTGCCCAGGATCTCCTCGATGGGAAAGTCGAATTTAGGATAAACCGAGACTGCTCTGGTCAATTGGTGCGAGAAGCGCTCTTTGAAGAATTCTCAATATATCTTCCCGGCCAAGCAACTACTAATGAAAAGGTGGGTACAGGATGAATAAAGATGAGGCTGCCAACAATCACGACATCGATCACAAGGTTGCTGACGCTTTCGGCAAAATAGAAACCCACGGTATAGACATCATTCCTGATACTGACCGCCATGGAACCCCCAAAGAACTCTTCTGGCCATGGTTCTCTGCCAATTCGACCTTTATCAACATGATTGTGGGTGGAGTCCTCATTCTTTTTGGTCTCAACATTTGGCAGGGCCTAAGCGTCGTGATTGTCGGAAACTTAGCTTTTGTCCTTGTGGGCATCTGCAGCCTTCCTGGACCACGGGCCGGCACTGCTGCCCTTACCGTCAGTCGTGCTCCATTTGGTCTTCGCGGAAATATGGTTCCGTCAATATTTAGTTGGGCGGCTACTTTAGGTTGGGAGACCGTAAATATCATTTTGGGCACACTTGCTCTTCGCACGTTACTTGATCAACTCGGAATTCATACTGCCAAATGGGTTCTTGCCCCATTTCTGGTGTTGATGGCGTTCCTCACCTTCGTTATTCCGATTCTTGGGCACGCGACTCTTGTAGTCGCGCAGAAGTGGTTGGCGTACGTCCTCACAGGTCTCACTATCGTGATGGGAATCTTGCTAGTTCCAAAAGTTAATTGGGGGTACTCGGGCGGCGATCTTGCGGCGGCAAATACGGTTTCAACGTGGTTCCTTGGACTGACCGCTGTTCTTGGTGCTGGTGCAATTAGTTGGGTGAACTATGCCTCCGATTATTCGCGTTATCTAGCGCGTCGGACTGATGGACGTGCCATCGTAGGATGGGTCACACTTGCCACGGCGATTCCTGGTTGTCTATTTGGAGGACTGGGCGTAGTGCTCGGCACTTTGGTTGATACATCTGACCCAATTAAGAATTTACCCTCCATACTTCCACGTTGGTTTCTCTTCCCATTTCTGATCGTCATGATGGCGGGAGTTATTGCAAACAATGTAATGAATAGTTATTCGAGCGGACTTTCGCTACTCGCAATCGGAGTTCGAATTGAACGATATAAGAGTGTTTTCGTGGATGCAGTGATTACCGTTGCTTTGGCCTGTATAGCGTTATTCATTTATGATTTCTCGATTGTTTTCACTCAGTTCCTTTCCATGCTCGTAATACTCCTTGCACCATGGGCAGGAATTTTCATGGTGGACTTTTTCCTTCGTAAAGGTAATTACGTGAGTGAAGACTTGCTACTTACAAAGGGTGGAAGTTATTGGTACACCAGAGGTGTTAACTGGGCGGCGATGATTGCCCTGATTGTCGGAGTTGTCGCGGGTGCATTGACTGCTAACACTGCGAAATTCCAGGGATTTATTGCAATGGACTACCTTGGCGGTGCCGACATTTCTCCATTTGTCGGACTGATACTGGGGGCCGGTATCTACTACATGCTGGCATCCTCTCGATTTCGTAAATCCTCAAGTAAAGTGAAGGGTTAGTGATGTCTGAACATCCAATACATCCCGCCTTATCGCGAACCGGAGTCGGTGTCGCAGCTGATGGCACCTTTAATATGCCAACTCGAGTTCAGTATGGACGTGGAGTTACGTCAACACTTGCTGGAGAAGTCAAGGGGTTTGGCGCGAGCAGGGTGATGGTCGTGACCGATCCCGGAGTTTACTCGACAGGTTTAGTTGCTCCTATCGTTACTGCTCTTGAGTCGGCTGGTCTGACCGTAACCATGTTCGACAAAGTTCTTTCAAACCCTCGTGACATTCACTGTATTGAAGGCGCTGAGTTGGCGCGTTCTCAGGGAATCCAATTGATTGTTGGAATTGGTGGGGGTTCTCCGATTGACACGGGCAAGTGCATTGCCGTGCTCCTTACTAATGGCGGTCATCCGCGCGATTGGGAGGATTTTGGCGCCCTCCAGCACGATCCAATACCAATGATTGCAATCCCAACAACGGCTGGCACCGGAAGCGAAGTTTCGCCGTCATCAATAATCTTGGACACGGTACGTAAGAAAAAGATGAATCTCTTTGACCCACGCATCTGTCCACGGCTAGCTCTTGTTGACCCAGACCTAACTTTCTCTGTGCCATCACGGATCACCGCATCTACCGGTATGGATGCACTCAGTCATTCCATAGACTCCTTGCAATGTCGCTTGGACACTCCTGCCTCTGATGGGATGGCTCTGGAAGGAGCCCGACTGATCGCGATGTACCTCGAGAGAGCCGTGAAGGATGGAGGCGACATTGAAGCACGGTGCGGAATGATGCAAGCCAGTCTGGTTGCGGGTCTCGCGGTAGGTATCACCGACGTCTCAGGAACCCACTCAATTGCTGAAGCGGTTGGGGCGCTATATGACCACCCGCACGGGGAGTGCTGTGCGATTGGTCTGCCAATGATCATGGAGTACAACTTGCCCGTATCTCGCGAGAAATACGCAAGGCTCGCCAATGCCTTCGGAATAAAGACCTTCGAAATGGATGATGAAACTGCTGCCAATGCTGCCATCACCTACGTGCGTGAATTGAATAAGCGCATCGGTATTCCCACCCTCGCCTCTCTCATAGATGAGAAAGATCTAGATGTTCTAGCCCAAAAGGCTTTTGCTAATACATCGACTCCATCGAATCCACGTACAGCTGGCGTTGTTGAATTTCGAGATATGTTCGTTCGAGAATTGGAATACAACGCGAAGGGTGAGTAGCGGATAGAGAGGCAACTCCTCAAACCTGACATACTTTGCTGGTGGCGAAAGACGAGTTAAGGAGAAGTAGTCCGATCCCGTTGTACTTCCAACTGCAGGAGGTGTTGAAGGAAAAGATTGAGCTGGGCGCATGGGCCGTTGGGCAAATGATCCCGTCAGAACCGAGTCTTTGCGAAACCTATCAAGTCAGTCGCACCGTGGTTCGCCAAGCCCTCTCTGTTTTAGAGCAGGATGGGCAGCTTCGTCGTATTCGAGGTCGGGGTACCTTTGTTAGTCCTCCGAAACTTGAACACCGAGTTGGTGGCCTTAGTCGGCTAATGGCTAATCCCATTCCAGACCATGAATCTTTGGTACTTGATTACCAGGAAGAGTTGCCACCTAAATGGGTTAGAGAAAAACTTGAGTTACAGGCCAAGGCAAAGATCATCCGAGTTATGACTCTTCTGCGAGTGCATGGAACCCCAGTCGCGCTTTTAGATAGTTTCTTTCCCCTTGGGGCAGCTGAGCCTTATCGAAAACACTTACGTAAAAAATTACCTTTCATTCTAGAATCGACACGGCAAATGCGCGAAGTAGGACTCACACGTACTCGCGTCGGAATCGAGACGAGTTTTTGTAGTGCTTGGGAGGCGGAACAACTTCAGGTGCCCGTTCAGGGTGCCGTTTTTGTTACCCTCTGCACGGAATATCACCTGGAAAACGGGGAAGAGATCCCCTTCGAAGTCGCACGAGGGGTATACCGCGTCGATATGGTTCAACTTCGCTTCGATGTCTCCTCAAGCAGCCAGATCCCAAATGCATTTTGGCAGATTGCGGATATCTGATCACGCATATGAAGGGACGCATGAGAGCAAGGTTGGTCAGGGTAAATGTCGATTACCCTTTACACTTCACTCTGAGACCTTTCAGATATGACGTCAGTCTTATCATTTAGTCAGGTCCCGGGCCTCTAGCTCAGTCGGTAGAGCAACGGACTTTTAATCCGTGGGTCGACGGTTCGAGCCCGTCGGGGCCCACCCAACTTTTTTATTTCTCGCGCTGATCTCCTACACATTATTTATTTTAAAGATGTTCACCGTGATGGAGCAGAAAGTAACACATTGCAATTCTTGAAAAATATCTGTACGCCTCACCCGTTCGACAAAGTACTTTTATTTTTCCGGTAAAAGAGTTAACCTTCACGAGTCTCGATCGGAACATTATTATTCTGGGGGAAAATAGATGATTGTGGAAATTAACGGTGCCAAACTCAATGTTGAAGTCTTGGGTGAGGGAAAAGGAAAACCAGTTCTTATCGCGCATCACGGTGGTGGTGGAATCGGGAACCTGAACGAACCCAAAGCTACATACGGTCCGTTGCAAGATATTTTCCAAGTAATCGTCTTTGATGCGCGTGGTTGCGGTCATAGTGAAATTGTTGGACCTTATTCTCATGAACAGTGGGCAGCGGACGTCGATGGTCTTCGTAAGTGGATTGGCGCTGAGAAGATTGTTGTAGCGGGCGGCTCGTATGGCGGATTTATCTCACTTGAGTACGCGGTCCGCTATCCAGAGCACACTGAGGCCGTCTTGCTTCGCGATACCTCGGCTGACAACAATAACTTTACAACCCTTGAAGAGAATGCAAAGAACCAGAATCGCGTGGAAATCAACTGGGATAACTTCAATCGTTACTGGACTGGCCATATACGAGATGACGCAGATCTGAAGGCTTGTTGGGCAGAACTGATTCCACTCTATGACTTCCATTACGACGCAGAGAAGTCAGCCGCCCGGGTTGAGGCCGGTACTTATCACCATGAGGCACACAACTACTGTTTTACTCATAACAAGCCTAACTACGATTTGAAGCCCGTTCTCGGAACGATCAAAGCTCCAACCCTGGTCACCGTGGGTCGGACAGACTGGGTTACGCCGGTCTCTTCCGCGCAAACTATTGCTGATGGTATTCCAAACTCACGTTTGGTCATCTTTGAAAAGTCGGGTCACTCACCACAGTTCGAAGAGTACGACTTGTTCCAAGAGGTACAGCGGAAATTCATCGCTGATTACCTTCCTCATCTGGCAGTAAAGCAGGCCTAGATGATCTCACAGCATGTGTTATCGATTCCTAGGACGGATGGTCCAGGAATCGACGTACCTTATTTTGAGATTGTTGGTGCAAAACCTGGGCCGCATCTCACAGTCATTGCGGGAATCCACGGCGCGGAATATTCCTCGATCGCTGCCGCCAGGGAATTTGTAGCGGAGATCAATGATCAAGAGGTAATTGGTCGTATCACTGTCATGCCGATTGTAAATGTCTTGGCATTTTGGGCTCGAGTCCCTTTCGTGATTCCTGTCGACAATCAGAACCTCAACCGGGCATTTCCGGGAAAGGAAAATGGATCGTTTACGGATATTTATGCCTTCCATATCTTCGAAAAGATTATCAAGGGCTCGGACTACCTCCTGGATATGCATGCCGGAGATATTCCAGAAGCACTCGAACCCTTCTCAATCTTTGAAGAATCACCTGTCGAGGAGAAGTCGCTTTGGATGGCAAGGGCTTATGGAATCAAACATATAGTTCGACAACGTGCGGCAGGTATCGTTGTGGCAGGCAGTACATCTGGTGCAGCATCTGCAATTGGAATTCCTGCGTTCATAGCAGAATCAGGAGAGAATGGGATTCTCGATCCAGCGGCCGTCAAATTACATTTAACCGGACTGCGAAATCTTGCCCGTGTTCTCGGAGTTCTAAGCGGCGATCCTTTGCCAGAGCGAGGACATATCCTCTATGACGACTGGAATTGGTTGCGCGCGGAAAGCGGGGGCTGGTGGCAACCGGCACATAAGACCGGTTCCGATGTGAAAGCGGCAGATTTGTTAGGCACTTTGGGTGATCCCTGGGGAAAGTCCATTACCGAGATTCGGGCCCCGCAAGATGGAACCGTTCTTTTCCAGACCAGTAGTCCTGCAGTCGTTGCAGGTGGGATTTTGGTTGGTCTGGCGCTTCGCTAGAGCCTTTGAGAGTTAGTGCTCTCTTTTACTCACAAGGTGAAAGTTCAGTAACTCTTCGATGGCTTGAGCAATGGATAAGAGCTGCATATCTGTCCCTTTAGCGGTTGCCAGTTGGACTCCAATCGGCAAACCTTCGGAGTTCAATCCGCAGGGAATCGAAATTGCGGGATCACCCGTGAGGTTAAAGATGCTTGTGTAGGCTCCTTCGACAACACCTTCCGGGGTATCCATGGGAGGTGTTGTTGGTGGCGCAACATATGGCGCAACTGGCGTGAGCAAGACATCGATACCTTCGTAAATTTTGAGAGCGTTCGGAAGAAGCTCGATGCGACGTGCCGATGCCTTCTTGTACGCATCTTCGGTGATGGATTGTGCCGATTTAAAGAGCCTCAAAGTCTCAGGTCCAAAGTGAGTTGGATCTGATTTCACTTTCTCGCCATGCACTTGCCAGGCTTCAAAGTGAAGAATGTCCCCGAAAGTTTTTTCGAGTTCTTGAAAAGCACGGTCGTCTACTTCAATAATTTCTGCGCCCTCATTCTGCAACTTTGCGATGACGTCTCGAATTGACTCGGCCACATCCTTCTCCAACTGCGCGAGTTCGAAATGAGTTTTGACGATTCCAACTTTGAGGCCCTTGATCTGCGACCTTTCCTCTGCTTTGAGACCACCCATTAGCGCCGAGAAGACCTTTGTGGTCGTTGCGAGATCTTTTGCCAGCAAGCCCACGTGATCAAAGGTTGGTGAAAGTGGGGTAACGCCTTCAAGTGAGATCGAGCCATAGCTGGGCTTGAAACCGACCGTCCCACAATAATGCGCAGGGATACGTATGGATCCACCAGTATCGGTTCCGAGTGCTACGTCACAAACGCCGACACCAACGAGGGCTGCCGAACCGCCACTTGAACCACCTGCGGTGCGGTGGGAGTTATATGGATTCATTGCTTCCGGAACCTCGGGATGCGTGGCACCGGCTGCATATTCAAGGAGTGACGTCGTAGTAAAGACATCAGCGGCAAGGGCACGAAGTTGTGCGATTACTGGCGCATCCTTTGTTGCTGGCAAAGATTTCATGTCGTGAGGATTGCCATTGCCTCGCGGTTGCCCCTTGATATCAATGATGTCTTTGACTCCGACCGCGACCCCTAGCAATGGACCATTAAGTGAGCGCTCGGGTGCCGAAATCAAATGTGAAATTGCATTGAGCGGGGCGCCAAGCCGAAATGCGCGCTCATATGCTGCAAGAAGATCAAGGTTAGCGATTTCACAGATTCGCTCTCCTCGTTCAATCGAATGAATAATTGCACCCACGAAATTTGTAAGCGGGCCTTTGAGATCTCGTAGTAAGTCATCGACTTCCGTTTTGCGCTTACGCACAGTGAGATCTCGATAAATTCCGCTATGTGTTTTTGCGGATTTACGGTTAAAGGTAACGAGGCGGTCTAAAGATCCATCGAGATCTTTTGGATCAAAGCCATCAAAGGCCTCAGGTGTCACTGGAGCTTGCGCTAGCACTTCACGCGCTATGGCCAGCATCAGTGGTCGGTATTTAGGATTTTCAAGGTGATCTGCAATAGAAAGATCAGAAGTGGCGCCTGCATAGAGCATTGCGCCGTATGCCTCTTTACCCCAGAGAAATCCCAGGATGTTTGCGGTTGCTTCTGCGTATGGGAAAGCATCGACAAGTCCAAGAACGCGAGGAGTAATTTTATTTCCGGTGAGTTCGCCAACTCGGAAAGTGCCGATATTGCCTTGCATGATTCTTCCTGGAGCGATGTAGTCCGCACCGAAGTTTACGAAACTCACGATGACTCGGTCGGCTCCAACGACATCAGAGAGATCTTGCGCAGTCAAACCGTTTTGTAACGTGACGACAAATCCGTCTGGCGCAAGTCGACCACGGAGCAATTCAGCAGCGCTCTTCGTATGGTGACTCTTAACTGCAACGGCAACATTATGAAGAGTCGCTGGAAGTTGTGATGGAAGAATTGCCTTGGTTTTCACGGTGAAATTTTCTACGGGGCCTTCAATCGTGATGCCGTGTTCGTTCATTGCATTGACATGGTCCTCGTCAACATCACAGAAAGTTATGTCATGGCCAGCGCGAATCATATGAGCACCAATGGTTCCGCCAATTGCACCTGCGCCGATAATAGTAAGTTGCATTTCTTCCACCTGTCTCACTTATGTTCACGTATTGAGATTATGCAGTGCGGTAAAGGTAGTCCACTTTACCAATGAGAGAATTAGTGCTTGTATAGCGGCGTGATTGAACCGCGAATTGCAGTTGTGACGGGCGCCACACATGGCATGGGCAGTGCGATAATTGATTCTCTTAGAGCAAGCGGCCATACAGTCCATGGAGTTGATCGTGATCAAGCAGATCTCTCAAATTCAGCTGAAGTAAAAGCTTATTTCGAAAAAATTGGGCAGGTTGATATTCTGGTCAACTGTGCTGGTGGAGTCGTAGGGCAGACACATAAACCATTGGATGAAGTCACCGATGATGCCTGGCAACAGATTTTTGACGCCAATATGCAGACAACTTTTCTCTGCACGCGTGCCGTCGTTACTGGAATGAAAGCCAATAAGTGGGGACGTATCGTCAATATCTCCTCAGGAGCTGGTCGCAGCGTGAGTTTGACTGGTATTCAGGCCTACGCGTCATCAAAGGCTGCTCAGATTGGTTTTACTCGTCAGATGGCTTACGAACTTGGCCAGTACAACATCACTGTCAACTGCATCGCTCCTGGATTTGTTCTTTCGAATCCTTCAACGATCGCTCAGTGGGAAAGTTATGGCTCTGAAGGTCAAGCAAAGTTACTCAGTGGTATTGCCACTCGTCGATTAGGGAAAGCCGAAGACATCGCAAATGGTGTTTCCTTCTTTGCATCTGAAGCTTCCGACTGGGTCACCGGTCAGTGTCTGTCGATTGACGGCGGTCACTCACTTTTCTAAACTCACGTACGGCTCATCTACACGGCTGTGAATAACGAGCGAGTGCTAGCATTTTTTGAGAGGCTCGAGTGTTATGGAATCTTTATTATTTCCTGGCCAAAAAAGGTGTGAATTTTGAAAATTTACCCTACGCTCATACCGCTTCAAGACGCAGTTCCGAGATTTAAAAATTTCAGACATTTGGGTCGCGGACTCATTCACCACACGAGATGGGAACTATCGATATGGCACCAAAGAATAAAATGTTGGTTGCTCTTCTTGCGGCCTTTATGGTTGCAACAACAGTTGTATTACCGATTACGGCAAATGCAGCAAACCCAACACCTAAGGGTGACTTGGTCTTGGTTCGAAACCAAGATTTGGCAACCTTGGATCCTTTATTTCCGCAGAACGACTCAATCTTCATCCAACAGCAAATGTACGAACCACTTTTTAACAACAAGCAAGACGGTAAAGGCGTTACGCCATTGCTGGCAAAGAGCGGAACTGTGGCAAAAGATGGACTAACTTGGACCATCAAACTACGTACTGATGTTAAGTTCACTGACGGAACACCGATGACTTCCGCGGACGTCAAGTTCTCCCTTGAACGCGCATCAGGTGGAGACGGTTGGGGCTTCCTCAACACGGCTATCGAAACCATCACTGCGCCGTCAGCTGACACGGTTATTATCAAGACAAAATTTCCTTGGGCTCCGTTGCTGGCGGACCTTGCTTGCTTTAGCAATTCGATCCTGAAGGCGAATTTGGACGGAAAGACCGAAGCAGAATTCTTCAAGAATCCAATTGCTACCGGTCCATTCATGCTTGATCGCTGGACTCCAGGAACCGAAGTCAAGTTGGTTGCTAACAAGAATTACTGGCAGCCAGGTAAGCCATACCTCAACTCGGTAACCTTTAAATATGTTGCAGATGACAACACTCGTGAGTTCATGCTCAAGGGTGGACAAGCTGATATCAACGAAGAGCCGCCATCTAATACGGTCGCATCTCTCAAGGCTTCGCCAGGGATCAAAGTCGGCATTTTCTCTGCGGCAGCTTCAAACTACATTGCCTTTAACCAGAAGGTTCCTGCCCTAGCTGACGTACATGTTCGCCGGGCAATCTCATATGCAATCGATCGTGCAGCGCTAAACAGAGTGCTGTACTCAGGTAACGCAACAATTTCAAACTCATTCCTTGCGCCAAGTGTTAACTTTTACGATAAGACGACACCAGGCCAGCAATATGATCTCAAGAAGGCGGCCGCCGAACTTGCACAGAGTAAGTTCAAGAAGGGCCTAAAACTTGACCTCTTGATCCGCGGTGGTAACAGAACACATGAGCTAACAGCTTCAATTGTGCAGGCTGCTTTGAAGAAGATTGGCATCACAATGACAATCACGGCACAAGAGCCAACTGTATCTCGCGCCACCCAAAAGGCCATGAACTACCAAATGGTTGTAACGGCCTGGACGATGGATATCGTTGACCCGGACGAGTTGTTGACATTTGGTTTGGCACCAGAAGGTGGAACAAACTCTTACTACACGGGTTATGTCAACAAGAAAGTAATTGCTGCGATCAAGAAGGGTCAGACAAATGTTGATCCTAAAGTTCGTCAGGCTGCTTACTCATTTGTACAGAAGCAGACAGCGGAAGACGCGTTTATGGCGTTTACTCTCAACCCTCCTTATACCTACGCCTGGCGTAGCAACATCACGGGATTCACCGTGAACCCGCTCTACAGCTACTACCTGAAAAACGTTAAGAAGAACTAATCCTCTTCTAGACGGATTTATGCAAAAATCAAAACAGCTGTAATGTTTGTAAGTACAATTGCCAAACGAAGAGAACGGGTGATATCGCATTGAGTTACTTAGCCTACGTAGGTAAAAGACTCCTTCAGATGTTGCCCGTTCTCTTCGGTATTTCTATCGCCGTATTTCTCATTGTTCACGCGATTCCTGGGGATCCCGCAGATGTCATTCTTGGACAGAATTCCACTCCTGCGAAGGCTCTGATCGTCCGACACCAACTCGGCCTCGATCGTTCGATGTTCGTGCAGTACCTAAATTTTGTCTGGGATCTCTTGCACGGCTCACTGGGCACCAGTTTTTACAATAAGCAATCGGTCACAAGCCTTATTTTGGGACGGCTCCCTGAGACCGGAATGCTATTGACCGGAGGGGTCATTCTCTCCATTGTGATTGCTCTCCCACTCTCCATTCTTGCGGCTTCCAAGCGCGGCGCGCTACGTGATCAACTTGTTCGTGCCATTCCAATCATCGGTCTGGGAATGCCGCAAGTCTGGGTTGGTGTGATGCTGATTCTATTTCTCGGGCTCAAGTATCCCCTCTTTCCCGTAGGCGGTTTTGGTAATACTTTCCCGGAACACCTTCATTCGATTTTCCTTCCAGCACTGACTATTGCGATCCTGTTATCTCCAATTCTTATTCGCAGTTTGCGCGCGAGTATGTTGGAAATTCTTGACTCGGATTACGTTTTAACTGCGCGTGCAAAAGGAATCTCAACTGCACGCATTACGCGCGTTCACGTGCTTCGAAATTCTTTGATCGCATCAGTAACAGTTCTCGGTATTAATATTGCCTACCTCGTTGGTTCGATGGTTGTGGTAGAACGCGTCTTTGCGATCGCCGGAACCGGGTCCCTCATGATTGATGCCATTTCACGTCGTGACTATCCGATCGTGCAAGGAGTGACGTTGTACTTTGCCTTTGTTGTTGTCATCGTCAATTTAGTTACTGACCTGATCCATGCCGCTCTTGACCCTCGGGTGGTGGTGAAGTGAAGTCCAAAAAGACTTTATATATTGGTACAGGACTTCTCGGGTTTCTCGTACTTGTTGCAATTATCGCACCACTGATTTCCCCATACGATCCGAACGAACAAGATTTATTGAACACCCTATTAGGACCTGGCTCTCATCACTGGCTCGGCACGGACCCACTGGGTCGCGATGTCTTCACTCGCCTCATTTACGGAGCTCGGGTTGACCTGACAATTGGGCTTCTGGCGGTCATTCTCCCTTACCTCATTGGCGTTTCGCTTGGTCTGCTAACCGGATGGCTAGGTGGTGCAACTGACTCAGTGGTCATGCGCATTGTAGATACCGTGATTGCTTTCCCATTTTATGTTCTGGCGATTGCACTTATCTTCGTCTTCGGGCCAGGCATAAAAAGCATTATCGTGGCAATTACTTTGGTGGGGTGGGTTGCCTACTCTCGAATTGTGCGAGCAAACGTGCTTGTTGCAAAAGAGCAAGATTACGTGCATGCTGCCCGGCTCACGGGCCTTCCGACCTTTCGCATTCTTCGACGTCATCTCCTGCCGAATGTGATTTCCCAATCAATTGTTTTTGCGATGAGCGATATCGTCCTGAGCATCTTGGCGATCGTCTCTCTCGGCTATCTCGGACTGGGTGTTCCAGTGCCAACTGCCGAGTGGGGTTCAATGATTCAAGAAGGTCAGTCCTACATCATGAATCAATGGTGGCTCTCCACACTTCCAGGACTTATGGTCGTTTACGTCGGATTCTCACTCTCACTCATTGGCGATGGACTTGTCGCACGTCTGGAGCGCTAAATGAGTACTCCGCTCATTTCCGTCAGGGACCTTTCGGTCGAGATCAAGACTGACCGCGGTCTGCTCCAGGCGATTCGTGGAGTCTCATTTGATGTGGATTCAGCGGATTCCATCGGTATCGTTGGCGAGTCGGGTAGCGGCAAATCAATCACTCTCAAGGCAATTCTTGGACTCTTACCAAGCAATGCCCGCGTTTCCTCGGGCTCGATTTTCGTCGAAGGCAAGGATGTTTCAACGCTTGACCATAAGAGCCGGCGGGCGCTGCTTTCGCATAACACCGGAATGATTTTCCAAGATGCAATTGCCGCCCTTAACCCAGTTATCAAGGTCGGGGAGCAAGTCTCAGAAGTTCCACGCTATCGTCTTGGCAAGAGTAAAGAAGAGTCGAAGCAGATCGCACTCTCATTGATGGAACGAGTAGGAATTACCGATGGGGAGTCTCGGTACGATCTTTATCCGCACCAACTCTCTGGTGGTTTGCGCCAGCGTATTGCAATCGCAATTGCACTTTCTGGAAGTCCTAAGATTCTCTTCTGCGATGAGCCAACTACCGCCCTCGATGTGACAATCCAGGCACAGGTCCTTCGACTCCTGAATGAACTTCGCCATAATTCCGGCCTTGGAATAGTTTTTGTTACTCACGATCTTGCTGTAGTAAACGAATTGTGCGACGACATCAAAGTTATGTACGCGGGACGTTTCGTTGAATCGGGGAATGTGCAAGGAACCTTTAAAATTCCAACACATCCGTATACATTTTCTCTTCTCAAAGCCGCCCCAGATCCAGATATGGCAGTGCACCGTCTCTTCACGATCTCCGGTGAAGCCCCAAACCTCACCAAGCCGGTATTGGGTTGTCCATTTGCCCCACGTTGCTTCGCTGTAGAAGAGCAGTGTCTTTCTGCAGAACCGAATCTCGCTCCTATCGAGAATTCACAGAGCGCGTGTTTCAAATCTACAGACCACAAAGAATGGGCTACGGCTGCGTCAGGAAGTGGTGTAACAGAATGAGTCAAGCCGTACTTTCAGCCGAGAATGTTGTAAAGCACTTTGCAAAGCGCCAATCAATTGTTGATCGCTTGCGCAAGAAAGAAATTTTTAATGTTCCGGCAATTGATGGCGTAACGCTCGATCTCAGAGCAGGTGAGACTCTTGGCCTCGTTGGTGAATCCGGGTGTGGTAAATCAACTCTGGGTCGGACACTCGTTGGTCTTTATACCGCTTCGGAGGGCTTTATCTCGCTCAAGGGAAAAAAAGTGACTGCGGAGCGCACTCTTGATGAGCGCCGTAGCGTGCAGATGGTCTTTCAGGACCCATTCTCATCGCTTAATCCACGTTTGACCGTAGGCGAAGTTCTTCGAGAAGCGCTCTCCTTCCATAATCTTGTACCCAAAGAGAAAGTTGAAGCGCGCTCTCTCGAACTGCTTGCCCTCGTCGGGTTGCCGATGGATGCACTCCAGTCGTACCCGCGCCAATTTTCCGGTGGGCAACGTCAACGCATTGGTATCGCTCGGGCACTTGCCCTAGAACCTGAGGTGTTGATCGCAGACGAAGTTGTTTCAGCGCTGGATGTATCCGTTCAAGCATCTGTTGTAAACCTCCTGATGGATCTAAAGCGGGACCTCGGACTGACCATGCTCTTTATTTCGCACAACATTGCCGTTGTACGTCAAGTTAGCGATCGCATCGCGGTTATGTACTTAGGACGCATTGTCGAAGTTGGGCCGACCGAAGAGGTCTTTAATAATCCTTCACACCCCTATACAAAGCTTCTCTTGAGTTCTGTACCAAAGATGACCACGGGCTCAAAGATTTCATCTGCTCCAAATGGCGAACTACAGTCCATTAAGAGCGCAATGGTTGGATGCCGCTTCCGTGGCCGTTGCCCCGTTGCGATTGCTGAATGTGCAACAACTGATCCAAGTTTGAATCTAGTGGAAGGAACCCATCAGGCAGCCTGCCTCCTGGTTTGACACGTAGTTATATAAAAAGGGGTGTGCCTTGGCGGCGAAATTTAGTCCAATCATTATTGGAAGCGAGCGCAGTGAAGCTGGAATACCGGCAGCAATGGAAATACTTCGAACCGGCGGAAGCGCGCTCGATGCCGTCGAACGTGGACTTAGATTATGTGAAGATAATTTAGCCGATCACTATGTCGGTACGGGCGGGCTCCCAAACGCGCGCGGCATCGTCGAACTTGACGCATCCATCATGGTTGGATCAACGCGAGCCTTTGGAGCAGTCGCGGCCGTTAAGAATTACCCAAATCCAATTTCAATTGCTCGCAAAGTAATGGAACAGCTGCCACAGCATTCACTTCTTGTTGGTGAGGGAGCTGAAGCATTTGCTGAGTATCTTGGATTCATTACCGCAGATTTACTCACTCCTGAATCCAATGCACTCTGGCTCAAGCAGCTCGAGACAGCTAACTCTGAATCTATCGAGGGTGAAAACACGAAGGCAACGAGCGGTGATGAGCGATACCGGCTTGCCTCTCTCGAATTGGTAAAGCGCATGGCACCGCACGCCGGCCCATGGGGAACAATCAATATCATCGCCCTTGATCAATCTGGCGAACTTGTATGCGGCGTCAGCACGAGTGGGTATCCCTATAAGCACCCGGGGCGAGTAGGGGATTCCGCAATTGCTGGCGCAGGTAATTACTCTGATATCCGCTACGGAGCTGCTGCATGTACTGGTCGTGGCGAACTGGCTTTACGAGCTGGTACTGCGCGAACAATCGTTGAAAATTTGCGAACGGGACAAGATCCCGAAACTGCCTGTGTCAATGCGCTCCTTGATGCTCGCACGTTACCTGATAATTTCCGTGCTGAACTTCGTTGCCTCTCGTTGACCCAGGATGGCCGACATGGCGGGGCTTCCGGTATGGAAGGTTCGACTTACACGCTCATGACCGAGCATTCCACCGCTCCAGAATTTCGACCAAGGAGAAAGATATGAAGATCTTTATTTCAACCGACATGGAAGGCACCGCAGGAGTTGTCGACTGGAGTCAATGCATTCCAGGAAATCCCGAATACGGCTACTACCGCGAACTTCTTCAAAATGAAGTGAATGCAAGTATCAAAGGCGCGATGGCAGCTGGAGCAGATGAATTCCTTGTCAATGACTCCCACTCTTCGATGCAGAATCTTCGACCGCATTCACTTGAAGGGAATGCTCGCTACCTTTCGGGTAAGCACAAGCCGATGTACATGATGCAAGGACTCGATAGTTCTTATGACGCAATCTTTTTCGTCTCATATCACGGTTCGATGAGCGCCGAAGCGTCGGTCCTTTCACACACGTACAATCCACGCGCCATTTCAGATATCCGACTGAACGGTGAATTCGTCTCTGAGGCCGGGATCAATGCTCTTGTTGCGCAGTCCTACGGAGTGCCTATTGTGCTGGTTACGGGTGATGAGATCACTGAAGTTGAGACCAAGATGTGGTCACCTGGTGTTAAGGCAGCAGTTGTAAAGAAGAGCATTACTCGCTTTGCAGCCGACAGCATGCACCCAAATCAAGCGTGCGACTTGATATTTGAAAAGGCAAAGGCGTCTATTGCTGAGCTCAAATCAATTCCAGTGCCTTCCATCGAACTGCCAGCAACCCTGGAAATCACCTTCCATAACAATGATTTTGCAGATATGGCTGCTTGGATTCCAGGCAACGTCAAGACCGGTACAAAGAAAGTTGCGATTACAGATAAGGATCCTTTGGCGCTCTTCCGTCGTTTCATTACAACTGTCATCCTCACTCGCAGCATCGTTGAGTGGAGCTAAGAATGGGAGTTGCACAAGTTCTTGACGGCAAAGTTGCCATCGTCACCGGTTCCGGAAACGGAATCGGTCGGGCAACGGCTAAAGCGATGGCAGCAGCCGGCGCAAAGGTCTGTGTCTCTGATACTTTGGTTGAAGATGGTCAACGAACCGTCAAGGAGATTAGAGACGCAGGGGGCGAAGCCATCTTCGTACTTGCAGATATCGCCAACGAAGATCAGGTGAAGAGTATTGTTGAAAATACGGTTTCAACTTTCGGAACCATCGATATTCTCGTCAACAATGCGGGAATTGGTGGAGCGCAGAAGCGCCTTCACGAGGTTAATGCAGATGAGTTCTCGCGGGTTGTTGATGTCAATCTCGTCGGAACTTTCTTCATGACTAAGTACACAATCCCGTACTTTCTTAAAGCAGGTGGTGGCAGTATCGTGAATATCGCATCAACATATGGTCTAGTGGGTGCGCCGAAGGCTCCCGCCTACTGTGCGACCAAAGGTGCGATCGTCAACCTCACCCGTCAGTTGGCAGTTGATTACGGGCCAGATCAGATCCGCGTGAACGCCATTTGCCCGGGTTACATTGACACCAGCCTTGGTCGTCGTGGCCCCACTTTGAGCGCCGAAGAATTCAAGGCAGCAACAGATCGTCGTGAGAAAGCAGCGGGAATGCAGCCGTTGGGCCGACAGGCGCAACCGGTCGAAGTCGGAAATGTTGCGGTCTTTCTTTCATCTCCTGGTGCTTCATTTATGACCGGATCCATCGTTACCGTGGATGGTGGATGCGTAACAACTTTCAACTATGGAGAAGCGAGCAACTAAAAGAGAATGAAGATAAAGGATTTACTCTGCGTTCCAGGACTTACCGGTTTTTATGTTGACGATCAGGCCGCGATCCTGGCGGGCGCCGAACACGATGGCTTTGACTACGTGGGAGAGCCAATCACTCCGGGGTTTACGTCAATTCGTGAGGCCGGTCAATCTCTCTCCGTCCTGCTCGTACTTGATAATGGCGAGATCGCACAGGGAGATTGTGCTGTTGTCCAATACTCAGGCGCGGGCGGAAGAGAGCCACTCTTCAATTCATTAGAAGCGCAAGCGTTAATAAATCAACATGTTCTTCCCATACTGAAGGGCCGAACCATCGTCGACTTTAGAAGTATGGCGCAAGAAATTGATCACCTTGAAATTGATGGGAAGCGCATCTCTGCAGCAATTCGGTACGGCCTTACTCAAGCTCTTCTGGATGCGGTTGCCAAGAATCGTTCGATCACGATGGCAGAAGTCATCCAAGATGAATACCAAACTGGTATTGATATTGCCATCGTCCCTATGCACACACAGTCAGGTGACGAGCGCTACTCCAACGTAGACAAGATGATTTTGAAGGAAGCTGGCGTTTTGCCACATGGTCTCATCAATAATATGGAGACCAAACTTGGCAAGAATGGTGAGATCTTTAAGGAATATGTCGGGTGGGTGCGAGATCGGATTCTATCGATTCGCAAGCACTCTGATTACAGCCCGGTTCTGCAATTTGATGCATACGGCACTATTGGTCAAGCATTTGATTCGGACGTTCAAAAATGCGCGGACTATCTTGTAGAAGTCAGCAAGATTGCTGCGCCGTTTCAACTTCGCGTCGAACATGTTATTGATGGCAAGAGTGTCGACGGGCAAGTAAAGGTCTCCAAGGCGCTCCGTGAAGCGCTCAAAGCACGCGGATCGGACGTTCAACTCTCTGTCGATGAATGGTGCAACACCCTCGAGGATATTCGACTCTTCGTTGAGGCAGAAGCGGCGGATGTGATTCACGTAAAGATGCCGGATCTCGGTGGTGTCAACAACACTATTGAGGCATTGCTTTTGATTCACAAGAGTGGACTAGGCGGATACTGTGGTGGTACCTGCAACGAGACAGATCGATCTGCACAAATAAGCGCCCATATCGCCATGGCATGTGGAGCGATTCAAATTTTGGCAAAACCTGGCATGGGCGTCGATGAAGGAATGATGATTGTTGGAAATGAAATGGCCCGCACCGCGGCGCTTGTTGCCTACAGAAAGTAGATATGGATGTTGACCTTTGATTCACACGATGACAATTACATCGCTGAGCTCTCTCAATATGTAGCCATTCCATCTGTTAGCCGGGATGCATCAGCCGAGACGATGCAGAAAGCTGCCGAATGGCTTGCCGCTCAACTTTCCTTCGCGAATGCTCGGGTAGTTCCAACATCAGGCCATCCAGTAGTGCGTGGCGAGTGGCTGGGAGCCCCGGATGCCCCGACCATCTTGGTCTATGGACATTACGATGTGCAGCCAACGGGCGATCTCGCTGAATGGCATACGCCACCCTTCGAGCTCATTCGAGATGGAGACGTAATCCGCGGCCGTGGCGTCACTGACGATAAGGGTCCAGTGCTTATCGTCCTAAAAGTGGCGCAGGCATTTCTTGCGCAAGAAGGAAAACTTCCCCTCAACGTGAAGTTTCTCTTTGAAGGCGAAGAAGAGATTGGTAGCCCAAATCTTCCTGAGTATGTTCGAGCTCATGTGGACGAACTTGCAGCAGATCTGGTGATTTCTGCCGATGGGGCGATGTGGCGTCCAACAGAACCTTCACTCTCGGTCGCATCCAAGGGCCTAGTTACATTTGATCTTGAAGTATCTGGTGCAAAGGAAGATCTGCATTCGGGACGCTATGGTGGCACAGTCGCCAACCCCGTTCACGTGCTCTCAGAGATTCTCGCAGGACTACACAACAGAGATGGCAGTGTCGCCATTGAAGGTTTTTACGCAGGTATTCCGGAAATGAGTTCTGAGCGTCGCGCGGAAATTGCAAAGGTTGCATTCAGTGACGCGGAATATATGAAGACGCTAGGAATTGATGAAGTATTTGGAGAGGCGGGTTACAGCACCATTGAGCGGTTATGGGAGCGTCCGACTCTTGAGATAAACGGCGTTCAAGCTGGAGGGAAATACACAGTCATTCCACATGTTGCCACTGCACATATCTCTTGTCGGTTGGTGCCAGGACAGTTTCCTGAGAAAGTTTTAGACGCTATCAGGAAGCATATTGAAAAGATTAAACATGATGGCGTGAAGATTGCGATGCGAGCAGATCACGGTGGGGTTCCGGCATACACAATTCCTACTGATCACCCGGCAAATCGGGCAGCGGCAGCTGCACTTGAAGCGGTCTATCCTGGAGAAACAGTTCTTTTCGCGGTTATTGGCGGAACACTTCCGGCCACGGCGCTCTTTGAGGATGTACTGGGTATAAAGACCCTCTTCTTTTCCTTTGCAACGGCCGATGAAAAACACCATGCTCCCAATGAATTTATGCGTATCAAGCGTCTTCGCGAAGGCATGCACGCTTGGGAAGTTCTCTGGCGTTTCCTTGCGGATGGACCGCACAAACTTGCGATTGTGGGTAAATAGAATGAGCAAAGATCCCTACACCTCTTATAGCTATCTTCCAGAGGAAGAACGTTTCGACAAAATTAAGTTGGCCTCTGAATTCAATCGTGTCGCACCGTATGAAGGTGCTCTCACAGCTGAAGAGCAGACCCGGGCAGAGAAATTAATGCGAGAGAACATCACGGTCAGCCTGCATGACCATCCAGTTCGTTTTCCAGATGACATGAGGGACACCCCGGAGTACAACCGCACTGGTCGCCAGCACACCGCGTTTGCTGGAGTAAAAGAATCTGGCATGACAGTGATTTTCGATAATATGATGGATGGCACAGCATGTGTAACAGGGAATGCGCCTTGGCGCTGGCTTGACATCATTACAGATATTGGAATGCGCCTGGCAGATATTGCTCATCAGGATGATGTCACTGTTGTCCGGACTATGGCCGACATTGATTACGCACACAGGAACAATAAGGTCGGATTCGTCTTTGGTCTTGAAGCATCGACTCCTATCGAAAATGAAATTGACCGCCTTGATGTGCTCTATGGATTAGGAATACGGCAAATTGGAATCGCCTATTCCGACTCCAATGCACTTGGTTGTGGACTCAATGAGAATACTGATAGCGGACTTACCGACTTTGGTCGCCGTGCAGTCAAGCGGATGAACGCTCTTGGAATGGCCGTCGATATTTCACATTCATCAGATCAAACCGGTATTGACGCCTGTAGAGAGAGCGATGCACCAGTTTTCATGACACATGCCGGCGCGCGCGCCATTTGGCCCATTAAGCGGATGAAAGGCGATGATGTCCTTAAGGCAGTTGCAGAGACTGGCGGAGTAATCGGCATGTCTGCCGCGCCGCATACGACTCTTTCGCACGCACATCCTCAGCACTCGATCGATTCAGTGATGGATCATCTTCTCTATTGCATTGATCTCGTCGGTATCGAGCACGTGGCTTTCGGTCCGGATACTTTGTATGGAGATCATGTTGGGTTGCATACAGTCTTCTCAGGCCTTCTCAAGACCGCATTTAGGGAAGCACCACCTTTTGAGCGCGTGAAGTACGTAGATGGTCTTGAAAACCCAACAGAGAATTTTTGGAATATCGCAGGCTGGCTTGTACAGAACGGCTTCTCTGACGAAGATATTGTTGCCATCCTGGGTGGAAATATTATGAGAGCCTTGAAGGCGATCTGGGTCAAATAGTGAATACGGAAGAGAGGAATTGGCGCATTCGAATTGCGCGTACTTTTCTCTTTGTTCCTGGAGATAAGCCAGATCGTATTGCGAAGGCACTTCAATCAAAGGCCGATGCGGTCATTATCGATCTTGAAGATGCGGTTCGATCAGAAAATAAGTCTGTGGCACGAACGGCGCTTGGTCTCCCACTGAGGGTTACAGATGGGCCACTTATATTTATCCGTGTGAACGCATTTGGTTCTCACGAATTTAACCAAGACGTCCGTAAAGCGCTCGAGCTTGAAGTTGATGGAATTGTTCTTCCCAAGTTTGTCCCAGGGGACAACGCAATTGCTACTGACCAAGCTCTCACTCAGTTGGAGGTGGAGAGCGGAAGCAAAAGAGTGCTACCGACGATTGGTCTTATTGAATCTAGCGCGGGAGTACTAGGACTACTCAATTCATCGAGCATACCTACCCGAGTTCAGCGGCTTGCCTTCGGTGGCGCCGATCTTTATACAGATCTTCGAATTGCCTACTCTCCCGCTGGTCCCAATACCGACCTTGCGATGGCGGCTCTGGTCATGGCCAGTGTGCATTCACGCCTTGGAGCGCCAATCGACACCCCACACTTCACGCTAACAGATACCGAGGGACTTAGAGATCGGTCTCTCTATGCCTCGCAAATGGGATTTGGTGGAAAGCTCTGCATTCATCCAAATCAACTGGAGGTAGTTGATCAAAGTTTCGCACCAAGTGAGGATGAAAGCGAGTGGGCAAAACGAGTCATTGAGCGATGGGATGAGAGAGACGAAAGTTCTGGTGCCCTTGTTGTAGATGCAAACCTAGTTGATACCGCAATGCTCAAACGCGCTCGGCAGATCCTGGGACTTATCTAGCCTCTATGTGGAGCGGGTTTGCTTACCTGCGGTCGCACGCCATCAAAACGAAGCGGCAATCCCGGCACAACTTTTACCGCGGATGAGTTGTCGGGATAGTCGATGAGGACGCCCATTGATTTTGCTTGTTCATCAGTAAGCATCTGTTCTGGCTGAAGTACTTCCTCGGCAGGCACGCCAGATTTGCAGAGAACTTCAACCCAATGAGAGGCCGGGTGCGAGAGAAGGCTCTTCTCAATTTCACCTTTAAGTGCAGAGGCGTTCTTTACTCGGTTCGTATTTTCTCTATATCGAGGATCTTCGATTAGTTCGACTTGACCTATGACTGTACAAAGCTTGGCAAAGATCGCATTGCTGCCAACCCCGATACAGATATTGCCCTGCTTGGTCGAGAAAATTCCGTACGGAGAAAATGCCGGATGCCCGCTACCCGAACGAATCGATGCATCACCCGTCAACTCATAAGCAGCAATGTGATAGCTGACCCAACTCGCCCCCGTCTCGTAGAGAGATGTTTCTACAAGTGAGCCAATCCCGGTGCGATCTCGTTTTACGATTGCGGCGAGGATTCCTAAAGCAAGCCACGTCCCTGCGCCTAAATCGAGAATTGAGACCCCGGCACGAACCGGTGGGCCGTTTCGTTCGCCCGTGACATTCATAATTCCTGTGCGGGCTTGCAAAGTGGCGTCATAGCCGGGCCATGAAGATGACGGACCTTGAGATCCGTATGAAGATAGATTGCCAATAATTAGTTGTGGGCGTGATTTCATGAGCTCTGAAGGCGTAAGGCCGAATCTCTCCAACTGAGCTGGAAGGAAATTTGTGAGAAAGACATCACACCCATCCAGAAGTTCCTGAAGTTTTGAAATGCCATCTTGGGTTTTGAGATCTACGGTAATAGCCTCTTTATTGCGATTAACAATGTGGAAATAAGCTGAGCGATCTCCATCTACTGGTGACATGAATCTGGCAGGATCTCCATTAGGCGTCTCAATCTTGAGGACTTCAGCGCCGAGATCCCCAAGTACAGTGCCTCCCCAGGGTCCAGCAATATTGGATGTCGCGTCCAGGACTCTTATTCCTGTGAGAGGTAACTCTGAATTCACACTATTTCCCCTTCGTTGACCTCGCTCTGTGAAGGGTACCAAGATCATTTCCAGATCTAACGAACCGTGAGTCCGTTAGAAGAATCTCACCAAACCCTTGTCAAGTATGCATACAACTGACATAGTACCCGTTTATCAGATGGCTACGAAGTGGCCTAACCCGTGAGGAGTGAGTCAAATATGACTAGCGCAAACCTGAAGATTGACGCGTCACACGAACCGCACCGTTTAAAAAGTGGAATTCTCACAATCCCCAACGCCATCGCCCTGTCGGCCGCGGCGATGGCACCCGTACTGGCGGTCGTACTGAACGCACCCGCTGCAGCATCAGCTGCCGGTGCCGCTTTGCCGTTATCGTTTCTGATCGCGTTCATCGCCTGCGCCCTCGTCGGCAATACGGTCGTGCAGTTCTCCCGACGGTTACCTTCGGCTGGCTCGTTCTACACATTCAACTCGAAGGGTCTAGGCCCAGTTGCCGGTTTCTTCACTGGTTGGCTATTTTGGATTGGGTACGCGATCTTGGCGCCAGGCCTTTTCACCGCGTTTGGCGCGTTCGTCCACGACTACGTGCTAATGACTTTCCAGAGCGATATCCCATGGTGGGTGTTCAGCCTTGGCGCTATGGCGATCATTTGCGGTCTGTCACTACGTAGTATCAAGGCGTCGGTCAACATTGATTTATCTCTGCTCGTTGTTGAGGTAGTAATCTTCCTTATTCTCGGTGTGGCCGCGATCATGAGTGCTGGCAGTGGCAACACGCCATCCGTCTTCCTCGTGACATCGTCGCCCACCGGATTCAATGGTGTCGGTCTCGGCGTCGTGTTTGGCATTCTGTCGTTTATTGGATTTGATGCGGCGGCGACACTGGGCGAGGAAACGCGCAATCCGCGGCGCAACATTCCGCTCGCCATCATCGGTGCGCTCAGTGCCGTCGGTGTTTTCTACGTCCTCATGATGTATGCGCTCACCGCCGGTTACAGACTGAACGATCAGTCTCAGATGGACGCATTCCTCAAGGATGCGAATCCGTTTGTTACGCTCGGCGATACCGTGACGCCTTGGCTTCTGCAGCCAATCGAACTCGCTGCGATTGCCGGTATCTTCAGTTGCTTCTTGGCCATTCATAACACGACTGTTCGAGTGATGTTTTCAATGGGTCGCGATCAGGTGCTTCCATCATCAATCGGACGTGTCCATGCACGGTGGTTCTCTCCTTACCGCGCCATAATTGCCCAGACTCTCTTCACAGTTGTTATTGGGCTAAGTGTGGGTGTGTGGCTAGGTCCTGGCGCAACAGGTGCGTACGGATTCACCGGCACGATCGGCACGGTCGCAATTGTGATCGTGTATATCCTCAGTAACATTGCGCTCATTCGGTACTTCTGGCGTGCGGCAGACCGAAAGATTCTTGCCCACGTCATTGTTCCATTGCTTGGTGTTATCGCTCTTGCGTACCCGTTGTACGCGGTAAGCAACCCGGCCCAGAGCTACCCCTACAACTTAGTATCATGGATCGTGCTGATCTGGATCGCATTGGGTCTCGCGCTCTATCTCTACTATCGCGCAAAGTCACCAGCGAAGATTGCCGCTCTCGGTTCATTCATCGCCGAGGACGACCTTCCACTCGGTGAGCAACCCGCGGGGCGCCTGACCGCACGCACACCATCGGCACAGCATCCAACAATTGCGGAGGAGGCCGCTCGCCACCCCGAAATCACTAAGGAGTGACGAATTGATAAATGTAGACGGGAAAAACGTCTTCACCGGCCTCGACGAACTTGTCAATCCGGCGCACACTGCGCTACTCCTGATTGACATGCAACATGACTTCATCGACCAGAACGGCATCTTCGGCGAACTGGGAATTGACCTGTCCATGTACGCGAAGATGCGGCCGAAACTCGCGACTTTGCTGGCCGCGGCTCGACGTAACGGTGTGCTTGTGATCCACATCCAGAACACCGCATTACCCAACCGGATGAGTGATTCGCCGGCGCAGATTCGATTCAACCTTCGGATGCACAAAGCGGCGCGCAAGGGCGGGATGCCTTTGCAGTACACCGTCCCCGGTACTCCCGGACACGAGTTCGTAGAAGAATTCGCTCCTCGTCCTGGGGAACTCGTGATTCGCAAATACCGCTCTAGCGCTTTTTGGGGCACCAACGTGGAGTTGGTGCTTCGCAGCAACTCGATCCAGACGGTAGTTGTCGGCGGATGCACGACCGAAGGGTGCGTGGAGTCGACGGCACGTGACGCGATGTTCAACGACCACTACGTCGTTATTGCGACGGACTGTGTCGGCAGCGATGACAAAGAACAGCATGACGCTTCGATGCTCCTAATGCGACACCGGTTCGACATGGCTACAGCTGATGAGATCGGCGCGGTTTGGCAGACTCATAATACGGACGATCGAGAGGGACATTAGTGAACAAACTTGCGGGCCGCATCGCTGTTGTCACAGGTGCAGCCTCCGGTATCGGGCGAGGGATTGCTATTGAGTTCGCGCATCAGGGCGCCGATATCGTTATTGCCGACAGGGTGAGTGAGGAACAGGCAGTTGAAGTGATAGCGGCGATTGAGGGGCATGGGCAGAATGCACTGTTTGTTCGTACAGATGTGAGTGACGAAGCGAGCGTGCGCGCGATGGCAGCGCAGGCGCTCGCCCACTTTGGTCGAGTCGACATTCTCGTGAATAACGCCGGCATCTTCACCGAGTCGCTACTTGAAGACATGCCGATTGAGGATTGGGATCGCGTCATCAGTACGAATTTGCGTGGCACCTTTCTGTGCACGCGAGTGTTAATCGGGCAGATGCTCGAAAGGGGTGACGGGCGAATTATCAATATCGCATCGCAACTCGGCCAGATCGGTGGCGGAGCTGTTGCACACTACTCGGCGAGCAAAGCAGGTGTCATCGGATTCACAAAGGCGCTTGCGCGCGAGGTTTCCCGCCGGGGTGTGCTCGTCAATGCCATCGCGCCTGGTCCTATCGAAACACCGCTGCTCGACAGCGAGACCGAAGAGTGGCGTAGCGCCAAGCTAGCGGAGTTGCCGATCGGCCGATTCGGAACAGTCGACGAGGTCACACCGACCGCTGTGCTGTTGGCTTCATCCGATGGCTCGTACTACGTTGGGCAAACGTTGGGCCCCAATGGCGGAGACGTGATGCTTTAGGCCACAAGCCTGGAGCGGAAAGAGATGGTCATGAACATTCAAGAAGTTGTTGCCGCCGCTCAGCGGTCGGGAGTCAAACTTATCCGATTTGAGTACTGCGACCTCAGCGGTGTCGCCCGTACCAAGGCTATTCACGTGGCCCAACTTGAACACAAGTTGCTCGAAGGTGTGAGTCTGACACGTGCTCAGATGTCGATTAACATGCTAGAGCAGATGGTCCATGTCGGAGGAATGGAGCCGGTTGGCGAAATCCGGTTGGTGCCAGATCTTGAGACATTTAGCGTCTTGCCATGGGTACCGGCCAGCGCCAGCGTTCTTTGTGATCAACTCGGCCATGATCGGCTCGACTGGGGTGTGTGTCCTCGGTCCTATCTGAAAAGTGTCATCGATCGGGCGGCTAACCTCGGACTCAGCGTGCAGGCGACCTTCGAGAATGAGTACTACTTGGCCCGTGAGCAAGACGGGCGTTATGTTCCATTCGACTTTCCTGATCACGCGCCGGTCTACAGTGCTATCGGTCACGATCTAAACGCGGAAATCATGGTCGAAACAGTGGGCGCGCTGGAGGCCCAAGGAATAGTGGTTGAACAGGCCATCAACGAATTTGGAGCCGGACAACACGAGATTTCGATCCGGCACACCGACGCGCTCGGCGCCGCTGATAACCAGATGAAATTTCGCGACACCATCCGCGGTGTTGCGCTCCGACACGGGCTATTCGCCTCGTTCGCCGCGAAACCATACCCCGACCAGATCGGCAGTGGCGCGCACGTGCACTTTAGCCTCTGGGATCTTGCGGGTAAGCGCAGTTTGCTTTATGACAAGACCGCGAAACATGGCCTTTCCACTCTCGGCCGACATTTCATCGCCGGAATTGCGGAACATTTACCGGCGCTCGTCGCCCTGACGGTTCCAAGTTACAACTCGTATCGTCGGTTGCAGCCTGGCTCGTGGGCATCGGCGACTACAGCATGGGGTTTCGACAATAAGGAGGCCGCGCTACGCGTTTGCTCCCCGTTTTACCAGCGCGAAGAACAGAGTTATAACATTGAGTTCAAGACTTCGGACGGAAGCGCGAATCCATACCTTGCGCTAGGCGCCCTGATTGCCTGCGGGCTGGACGGGATCCAGCGCAAGTTGGAACCGGGCGAGCCATGTGAGCACGATCCGGCACGCCTGTCGCCAGAGGAATTGGCGCGTGGCAAAGTGCGCCCTCTGCCAACATCGATGAGCGCTGCGCTCGACGAACTCGAGAAGGACCAGTTCCTGCTCGACACGATGGGCACGATGCTATCCACGGCCTATATAGCCGTACGTCGATCCGAGGCTGCGGCCTTTGATGCGCAGGACGAGGACTTTGAGATCCGCAACCACTTCTACCGGTTCTGAGCGCGATGTCGCACGTCATTGATTTCGCGAACGTTCCCGTCATCGATAACCATTGCCACGCCGTCGATGCGAGTCAGCAAGTTGATGTCACGACCTGGCGGCAGTTCTTCACTGAATCGCCCGATCCATACATGCGGACACGGGATGTCGCCGACACCGCGTTCTACCGCAGGCTTATCCGGGCGATGGCCTTGTTTTATGGCGTCACAACCGAGGAAGAGGTGTTGCGGGCTCGTGAGCGCCACGGTGCTGGAGATCTCGTTGGTGCGTTATTTCACGACGCATCAATCGGTGGTGTCGTCATCGACACGGGTTACCCTGCCCCGGAGAGGGCGATGTCGGAGACAGCATTCAGGGCGGCAAGTGGTTCTGACTACGTTGCGCTGCTGCGGTTAGAGGTGGTGTTTCAAGAGTTGATTGCTAAACACGACTCGTACGAGAACCTTGTGGGAGCCGTTCACGAACTGCTTTCCGATGTGCGAGGTGCCGGATTTGCGGGTTTCAAGAGCATCGTTGCCTACCGCACCGGGTTGGCGATTGAGCGATGGTCACTTGGGGAGGCCCAAGCATCATTTGATCGCGCCCGTAACGAAATCGCCTCCGATGGCGCCGTGCGGCTCGGACACAAACCGTTGTTGGACACGTTGTTGCATAGCGCTTTTAAGGCGGCGGCCGCGCAAGAATTACCGGTTCAGTTCCATGTCGGATACGGTGACCCAGACGTCGATCTTCGTAAAGCCTCGCCGCTGGAGTTGCGCACCATCTTGGAAGAACCAGAGTACCGGTCGATGCCCATCGTGTTACTGCACGGCAGTTGGCCATACTTCCGTGAGGGTGCCTATCTCGCCTCTGTGTATGGCAACGCTTATCTCGATCTGTCGTACGGGATTCCCTTTCTATCAATGGGTGAAATGACCTCAATGACTCGGGCTGCCCTCGGTGCTGCCCCGTTCAGCAAACTTATGTACAGCTCAGATGGGGTCGGGGTTCCCGAACTGCATTGGATGGGAGCACATGCGGGTCGACGTGCGATCGGCACGGTACTTGGCGAGTTCGTAGCAGACGGTGATCTGGGTCCCGATGAAGCAGGCCGTGTTGGCGAGCAGATTCTGCGGGATAACGCTCTGCAGTTATACGGTTTCAACTCGGGGGCGACCCGATGAGGCAGTTGGAGGGCAAGCGGGCATTCGTTACTGGCGGCGGAGGTGCGCTGGGGCGCGCGAGTAGTTTGCTTTTCTCGAGTGAGGGTGCGCTGGTCTCCGTGGTTGACATTAACGCCGAAGCGGCTGACGAGACGGTTCGCATGATCACCGAGTTGGGAGGTAAGGCCGTTTCAATCATCGCCGACGTGAGCGATGAGGTGCAGGTTCGGCGAGCTGTTGGCGAGGCGGTTGATGCTTTCGGTGGACTGGATACGCTATTCAACAACGCCGGAATAATGCCGCATCAAGACAAATCATTTCTTGATGCGGATGTAGACCTTTGGCATTTCATCAGCAATATCAACGTACACAGCACCATGTTGTGCTCGAAGTACGCCGTGCCACATATCGCGGCTGCCGGCGGTGGTGCCGTAGTCAATATGAGTTCATTTCTGGCGGTGATCGGATGCACCTATCCGCAGGACGCGTACGCCGCAAGCAAGGGTGCAATCTCATCCTTGACCCGCTCAATGGCCGTGCAACTTGGTTTCCAGCATATCCGCGTGAACGCGCTCGCACCCGGACCCATCATTACGGCACACGTAGAACAATTTTTCCCAGATGCTGAGGCGCGCCGGATTCGACTTGAGCGAGTGCCACTCGGTCGATTCGGAGTGCCAGAGGACGCGGCGAGACTGGCATGCTTCCTCGCTTCTGATGCAGCGTCTTGGATTACCGGACAGGTTGTCGTACTCGACGGCGGCATTTCTAGCAATTATTTATAGAAGAATGAAGAATGAAGTAGAAAGAGAACAGGTGGTGTGATGAGTGGAGAGGTAGTGGCGGATAGGCGTCAGCCACGAGCCAGCGAGCTCGCGTATGACGGGTTACGCGATCAGATTATCAACCTGCGCCTGCCGCCTGGCTCGGTGGTAAACGAGCAGGCGATGGCTAATGAACTCGGATTGGGTCGGATGCCGGTTCGCGAAGCAATCGCCCGGCTAGTAAGCGATCGTTTCATCACTGTCGTGCCCCGTCGTGGCGCGGTCGTCACACCCGTAGGTCTTGGCGATGTACTCGACATGTTCGAGGCGCGCGAAGCCATTGAGTGCGGCGTCGCCTACATCGTCGCCAAGCGCGCGACTAAGGACGACCTAACTACGTTGCGCCAGTTGGTCGAGGCGGCGGATCATGCGCGAGAGGGCACCGACCACGAGGAATTCCTCCGCGATGACCATGCGATCCACGCCTTTCTCGTGCACATGGTCAATAACTCACTGCTACAAGACGCCGCGGACCGTCTCCTCCTGCACAATCTTCGATTCTGGAGAATGTATTGGGCTTCGCGACCCGCGCAGCCATCGACGATGATCTCGCATGCAGACCTGGTTTCCGCTTTGGAGGCTCACGATCCTGAACTCGCGGCAAAGGCAATGCGCGAGCATCTCGCGGCCTCGCGCCATTTAGTGCAGGCTTCATTCTGACCTTTCGACCACACATTTCTTTGCAGTCAGCCCACGTATTTCCTTGAGTTATTTGAAACCTTGAGTAATGATCATAAATATTGCAACGATAACGACAAGAACTGAGAAGGATTTCTGCAAGGTCTTAGTTGGTAGATGAGTGGCCAATGGCGTTGTTACAAATGATGCGATGACCGCCATTGCCGTAAATACCAGAACACTCTTCCATGGGATCAAATCCCAATATTGATAGCGAAGTGAGAGGGCAATGATCGAGTTCATGGTTATTGCCACAAGCGAAGTTCCGACAGCCAATTTGAGTTTAATTCCAAGGACAAGAACAAGTGCTGGGACTATCAAGAATCCGCCACCAATTCCTAGTAGACCAGTTAGGACTCCCGCTGCCGAAGCCGTGAGGACCACCAAGGGCCAAGACGCCCTAGAGATTTCTTTCTCCGAGACCTGGTGTCGCCACATGCCGAAAGCCGCCGCAAACATTAAGAATGCAAATATAAATATCAGCGCTCTATCAGAGAAGAATTCGACGAGTCGCGACCCAAGCAACGTACCGAAGATGCCTAATAAGCTAAAAATTATCCCGACTCTTATATCCAAATTCTTGGATTTTAATCTTCGCAACGTGCCAGAGAATGCTGCGGCACCAACTATCACCATGGAGGATGTAGTCGCGGCAGTCGTTGAAAGGCCCATGATGGCTATTAATCCAGGAACTGCAAGGATTGCTCCGCCCGCGCCCACCATACCTAGGACTGAGCCAATAAATATGCCGAGGATCAATCCTTCCGTGATCAGCATCTAAGCAACTCTGGTGGCGTTGGGGTCTGAGTCATTTAGGCACTTTCCTTTGCATCCGAAGGTGCGACGGGTCCAGCATCAGCGTGCCCCGTAATGATACTTAGTCCCGCCACATTCAGAGACTTGTCGTAAGACTCGTTAATAAGAACTGGCTTGTAACCAGCGGATTCCAATATACCTAATGATCCGGCAGCACGGTAAGCGCCAGCGCAGTGCACCCAGATATTTTTCTCTTTCGGCAACTCCGTGACCCGACTAGCCAACTCGTGGAGCGGAATATGCACGGTGCCCTGAATGTGGGAGGCGTAGCGTTCGCTGTTGCGACGAACGTCAAGGACTAGGACGTCAGGATCTTTCAGTGCCCCTGGCACATCATTAAAGGTCACCCCTCTGTTTTTACTAAGATCTGGACTTCCTTTCAGCTCACTCACGGTTGCACCGTCTGGACGATCTATGCCGATGCGAACCAATTCGCGCTGCGCGGTGGTGATGTCCTCTTTCTTGTTCGAGAGCAACATCAATTTCTCCCCATATGGAAATAACCAACCAAAGTAGGTGGCAAAAGATCCGTCTAACCCAAATGAGAGAGAACCGGGGATATGGCCCTGAATATATGAGTTCTTAGATCGCAAATCCAGAACCCAGGCACCTGCCTGGGCAGCCCTGCGCAATTCATCTGTTGACATGGACGGGAGTTCGGAGAGATCCATCGGCCCCGGACCTGCCATATTTGTTGGTCCCATAAGTTTGTAATAAGCGGGGTACGCATCAAGGCCAGCAAGTGTCTCTGAAATAAATCTTTCTTTATCTAGAAGCAATGCTGGGTTAGTGCGTCTTTCGTCAGCGAGCGTGGATGAATCTCCCGACGTGGAAGTGGCTGCGCAGAATGATCCGAAACCATGGGTTGGATGAACGCTCGTCCTATCTTCAAGTAGTTCGACAATCCGATGTGCGCTTCCATACTGCAGGCCCGCGAGAGTGGCCGCTCGATCCCAACCAAGTAAATCTGGCCTGCCAGTTGACCCATGCAACATAGAACCACCAGTAAAAATGCCTTGCGCTTCATTGTCAGGAGTAAACAAAATATAAGACATGTGAGTAAAAGTGTGACCTGGTGTGTGTATAGCTTCAATGGCAAAGTCGCCCACATTTACAATTTCATGATCCTTAACCCCTTGCCGACTAAAATCCACTTTGTCTTCGGCACTCGTGATGTATTTGGCATCGTATTTCTGCGCTAGGACTAATCCACCAGTGATGTAATCGTTGTGCATATGGGTCTCGACTACCGCGCCAATCTGCACCCCTTCGGCTCGAATAATCTCCTCTACGCGATCGATATCTCGCTGCGGGTCGACCACGAGAGCGGTCTTGCCATCGTGGGCAATATATGAGCGATCTCCCAGGGTCGGGGTGTCTAGATTGATGATCTTCAGCGTCATGTATGAATCCTCCCATTTGAATCGTAGCATACCCCCTGGGGTATGCTACGATTTGCGACTTAACCACCTGTTCGAAAAAGGGAGAGAGAAAATGTGTTCCAGAGTTACATGTTATGTCTGCAAGAAACCAAGCTGGTCAGGTTGCGGCAATCATATTGAAGATGCGCTGTGGGGCGTACCAGAGCAGGATCGTTGCAACTGTTAATTCAGTAATAAGAACGATTGAAGAAAATACTCATCCATAACCAATGAAATAGATAGGGAACGGTAAGAAAATGTGCAGCAGAACAACATGTCGCAAGTGCGGAAAACCAACGTGGAGCGGTTGCGGTAACCACATCGAGATTGCGTTGAAAGGTGTTTCTAAGTCCGCGCGTTGCCAAGGCCACGCTAATGACCCAGTGGAGCCGAACTTCTTCACCAAGCTATTTGGCAAGAAATAAGCAACCTTTCAGTCCCGGGCTTAGATCACTCTTTCCTCTGTGATCTAGGCAGGGGATTGAACAACGAGTCCCAACTCTCTGGCATTTCGGGCCATCGTCATGTCGTAGGTGATTAAGCCTCCAATGGAGTTTTGAACTAAGAGGGCACTTGCGACGTGGATAGCATCCAGGGATCTAAGTGTCGTCAAACCGGCGAAAGATTCGGCAATACGAATAACTGCTTCGCTAATAGGTACAAGAATCAGTTTTGATAATTCTTCTCTGGCGAAGCCAAGACTGCCTGGATTCGTGCGTTGCACAATGCGAATAACTTCAATGCGGGAGATGCTAGATGTGACGCATTGATCGGTAATTGTGCGAACCAAAGCATTGGATTCGTCTTCCTGGAAGATAAGTTTGAGAATGGCCGAACTATCTAGATACCAATTCAATCTTCTTGCGCTCTCATCTCAATCAAGATCTGAGTGCTGGTTTTTCCGCCTTTGATTCTGATTCTTTTTTTACTAGGGCGCCAATCTTCGATAGCGGATGGCAGCGCCAAGCCAGCGGCAAAGTAGTCCTCCCAGAGAGAAGCAACGATCGGAATTATGCGAGCCACGGGCCGACCATGCTCGGTGATTTCCACCGATGCTCCAGCTTTTACTTCCCGGAGTACTCCGCTGGCATCTTGGCGGAGTTTCCTTACTCCTACTTGCTTGATACCTGAACTCATGGAAGAAAGGTAGCACAATAGTATTTTTGTGCTACACCCTGACTCCCCACCAATCAGCCCAGAAGGGTAGGGTTGAGTTATCAATCTCCTCTGGAGGCATGTCATGTCAGATATCACGGGTCAGTTTGCGGTAGCAGTTGTTACACAGGACGAAGCTCGAATCTTTGGTCCAGATTTGGAACGAGGCGCTGAGCATGATGAGGTGAAAGCACGCAATCCGTTTACGCGTCACCACCATGTCCGTATGGCCCAGTTTCATCACATGCGTGGCGTCGATGTTTATACCGTCGATTATCTAAAAAATATCGCCGAAGCACTTGAGCCAGCGAAAGAAGTTTTACTTATTACCCATGGCGACGGAAAAGGAAGTGCATACCCCGTCCTTATGGATTATTTTGAGAAGAAATATCCAGGGTTGGCCAAGAAGGTTGCGGACAATTTAGATGTCGATGTTACGAGGCTTACCGAGCCACAATTGTTAGCTCTGGCGCGAGAGTGGTGGGATAAGAAATATGGGATTCACGAAATAGCGACTTGAATGGCGGTTTTCGCATCTCCACTTGCTCCGAGATGGACAGGTATTTCCATCGTTTTTAGCATGCGCGTCATGCCATCGCCCATGTGGTGACAGACAACAACGTTGACATTATTGTCGCGAAGAAATTTTACGACGCGTGCGTGGTGTGACCCATCGGTACCTTCATCATGCAAAGTACTCCAAGAGACTTCGATCTCGCGCCAGTCGACTATCTCTCCTGCATCAACCTCGGCCAGAGCCACCCAATCTGCTCTTCCCCAACGTGGATCTACATCGTGTGACTTCGTCACTGGTACGCATACGATCATTTCAACTCTTCTCTGGAATCATGATGATGGATCCTGATGGGCATTCAGAGACGCAGATACCGCATCCCTTGCAGTAATCGAGATTAAATTCAAAGCCTTTACCAGGCCCGAGTTTGATCACGGCATTGTCCGGGCAGACCCCGAAACAGTTGTCGCATTCAAAACAGTTTCCGCAAGACATACAACGCCGCGCCTCATAGAGAGCCGTAGATTCATCGAGTCCTTGCACGACCTCATCAAAGTTGGTGGCGCGTCGCGCGCCCTCTAATCGCGGGCGTACCGCGTGAGGGGCATCTGAGTAGTACCAAGGATTCAAATCTTTATATTCAACGACTGCCGGTTTCTCCGCGCCTTGGTATTCGATCTTGCGCAACCAGGCATCAATGTTGCGCGCGGCTTTCTTGCCATGGCCAATACTCGTGGTCACTGTCCGTTCGGCAGGCACCATGTCTCCACCCGCGAAGATTCCCGGATAGCCGGTCATCATCGTGGAGTCCACTTTCACTACCCCGTCGATAACTTCAAGTTCAGGGACTCCTTGAAGAAGGGTGAGATCAGATTCTTGACCGAGAGCCAGAACGAGTGAATCGGCCTCTAATTCTTCGAATTCACCTGTGGGTTGCGGGAATCCTTTCTCATCCAACTTCATTTTTTCAACCGTGAGATGCCCCTCATCGGCCTGCTTAATAGTAGAGAGCCATTTAATGAGGATGCCCTCTTCCAGGGCCTCTTTAATTTCTGTGTCGTTGGCCGGCGCCTTTTCGCGCGTGCGTCGATAAACAATGATCGACTCTTCTGCGCCAAGTCGCTTGGCCGTTCTTGCGACGTCAATTGCGGTATTTCCACCGCCATAGACAACGACCTTTCGACCTAACAGCGGGGCCTGTCCATCTTCGACATCGTGCAGAACTGAAATAGCATCCAGGATTCGAGCCGCCTCCCCGGCGGGAATATATGCGCGTTTGCTGATGTGCGCTCCTACTGCCAGGAAAGCTGCATCAAATCCCTCTTCGATGGCGTCTCGCACATCTGTGAGGCGAGTATTCATTTCAAATCGAACACCCATATCCGCAATTCGTTTGATTTCGGCATCCAATATTTCGCGCGGGAGTCGATATTTTGGAATTCCGTAGCGCATCATTCCGCCGGGAGCATTCATGGAATCCCGCACGGTGACATCGTGACCAAGTCGACGAAGATGGTAGGCAGCTGATAATCCCGCAGGTCCCGCACCAACAATCAGAATGCGACGTCCCGTTGGCTCGGCCGTGACAGGAATGCTCCAGCCTTTCTCAATGGCATGATCTCCGAGAAAGCGTTCTACCGAGTTAATTCCGACCGCTTCGTCCAACTGGGCACGGCTGCAGACGGTTTGGCAGGGGTGGTAGCAAACCCGACCCATGATTGCCGGAAAGGGATTTTCAATAACCAGCGCCCGCCAGGCGGCTTCATACGACCCATCTTCTGCGATGTATAGCCAATTCTGAATGTTCTCTCCTGCTGGACATGCGTTGTTGCAGGGCGGCATCAAGTTCACATATTGAGGGCGTTCTACGCGCCACGATCCAGTGTGATTTGCCAGGCTGGTTTCAACACCAAGTGTGATTGCATACGGTTGTTCCATTACTTTGCCTCCCCATCGGTTGGGAGCAAGTTGTAACGCTGGATATTTTTGTCCGCCATTGATTGCAGGTGGTCGATTACGTCATCTCTCCGATTTGGTCTAAACAGATGCGCATAGCGACCCTGTAATTTCAAATATTCCTCGACTTTTGCTAGTTGGCGAATGGGCGTGGATGAGGTGACTTCCCCATGCTCTGCTTCAAACACGGGGAAGAGACCGCTCTGTGTTGCCAGGCGTGCAATGCGGATCGTGTCACAGGATTCCGATCCCCAGCCGAGAGGGCAGGGAACCAGAATATGAAGGTATCGCGCACCGCGAATCTGCATTGCGCGAGTTACTTTCGCTTCAAGATCTCGTAGGTCGGCGACTGTTGCTGTTGCGACGTAGGGAATCTCATGAGCCATTGCAATGCGGGGAAGGTTTTTACCTTGGCCAAAAACATTGCCCGGCTCGGTTCCGACAGCCTGAGTTGTGGCAGTGCGCGCAGCTGGTGGTGTGGCACCTGAGCGCTGCACGCCCGTATTCATGTACGCCTCATTGTCATAACAAATAAAGAGGACATCGTCATTTCGCTCGAACATTCCAGAGAGCGGACCAAAACCAATGTCGACGGTTGCGCCATCTCCGCCTTGTCCAACCACACGGATCTCAGTGCGGCCTTTTGCTTTAAGAGCAGCTGCGACTCCTGTGGCTACTGCAGGGGCGTTGCCAAAGAGGGAATGAAGCCAGGCAATTCTCCATGAACTTTCTGGATACGGAGTAGAGAAGACTTCTAAGCACCCAGTGGCATTGACCGCGATTAGATTTCCATCGGTCGCGCGCATCGCGGCATCGAGCGCATACCTTGCTCCGAGTGCTTCACCGCATCCCTGGCATGCGCGGTGCCCAGATGTAAGTGCATTGGTACGTTCGCTATCGGACTGTACTGAACCCATCTCGGGCGGAAGGAGTCGATTACCGACTGCGAAACTGCCAACCTGATAAAACTTTACGGGGGTTGTCGTCATGACATTGCCCCCTCGCGAATACTCTCTCGCTCTACTACTTCCTTCTCTAGATCCAGGAACACCAGTGGTTCGAGAGCATCAGCGACGCCTTTGTTAAATAGTGTATCTAACGAAGTTTTGAGGATGGGACGTCCACCGAGTCCGGCAATCACTGAGTAAGACGTGATATCAAGACCAGAGAGTGACTCCTTGATGTTCTCTGAAACGATCCCGCCGATTCCGACTTGGAATGCCTTCTCAACGACAATAACCCGCTTTGCCTTTGATATAGCTTCGCGTACTGCTGCGAAGGGAAAGGGTCGAAATGTGGTGATGCCAAGCACGCCGATGGAAACTCCGCGACTACGTTGCTCGTCCACAACATCTTTAATTGTTCCCAGGACCGAGCCGAGTGCGACAACAACTGTTTCAGCATCTTCGCAGAAATAGGGCCGGACGAGTCCGCCAGATTCGCGGTGAAATACTTTCTCAAATTCTTCAGAAGCCTTCGGAATTACATCGAGTGCACGAAGTGTCCGCGCATGAATTAAGTAACGCACTTCTGTGAAAGCTTCGGGTCCAACCATCGCCCCAATTGAGACTGGATTATTTGGGTCCAAGATCTGACGCGGTACGAATGGTGGAAGATAAGCATCCACTTGTTCTTGCTCTGGGATGTCCACCTGCTCTGATGCGTGGGTAAGAATGAATCCGTCCATACAAACCATGATGGGTAGTGAAAGTTCCTCGGCGATTTTGAAAGCCTGAACGTGCAGATCAGCGGCTTCTTGGTTGGTTTCGGCATACATCTGAATCCAGCCCGAGTCGCGTTGTGACATCGAATCGCTATGGTCATTCCAAATATTTATTGGTCCACCGATGGCGCGATTGGCCACTGTCATAACGATCGGCAATCCCAGACCGGAGGCGTTGTATACAGCTTCGACCATGTAGAGGAGTCCTTGGCTGGCTGTTGCTGTGTACGTGCGAGCGCCGGTTGCACTGGCGCCGATCGCGACGGACATGGCAGAAAATTCAGATTCGACGTTGACAAACTCGCAGTTCTTGAGTGTGCCTTCTTTCACCAACTTGCTTAATCCCTCGACTATATGTGTTTGTGGAGATATTGGATATGCGCAGATAACTTCGGGGCGGCAACAAGCTACTGCATCTGCCACCGCTTTTGACCCTTCGACTTGTTTAAGCATGTGCTGGCTCTCCGTGCTCTAGAGTGAGTTGCGAGCGAACAATCTCGAAGGCAGCGGTGGCTGCGGACGAGTTACCCGTTGCAAGTTTGTTGCTAAACCTGGCTGAGATTGCGCGAGTTACTGCGTCAAGGGAGACCACATTTGTAAAGGCCGCGAATGCACCCAACAGAACAGCATTTGGCACGGGTTTGCCCAGATGCTCCATTGCCAGTTGGGCGGCCGGAACCGTGACGAAGCGGATCTTGGTCGAGGCAAATTCGCCCAAGCCAAGTTCGGCAAGCGTGTGAGTTGTATTAATAACGACAACCCCAGTGGGGGAGAGTCCATTAAGGACATCAATGACGTGGAAAAGGGTCTCATCCTGCACAATGATCGCATCGGGCATCATTACGGGTTCGCGGACCCTGATCGGGGTCTCTGAAATTCTTGCAAAGGCGACCACTGGTGCGCCCGTTCGTTCTGATCCAAAACTCGGGAACGCTTGAGCGTGACGACCTTCAAAAAATGCAGCTTGCGCGAGAAGTTCGGCGGCTGTGACAACGCCCTGTCCTCCACGACCATGAATACGCACTTGAAACATTGGTGGCCTCTCCGTTCACCGTCGAACTCTTGAAGCCTTCTCCTATTTCATGATGGAAGCAACTCAGAACAGGCAATTGCGATTAACTTCATAATGATTCATAACACAGTTGTTATCGGTGAGCCGTGGCTAAATCCCCGAAACTCACGAGACAACGGGGATAATTCCCTTATGCGAAAATCAACTTTCCTGACTCCACGACCTTTTACTGATGGACTCATTCAACGGATTCGCCGAGGTGTAATTGTTTCGGTAGTGCTAGCACTCATAACTATTGTGATTCCTCCGCTGGCGCAAGCAACTTTCACGGTTTTCGGGCCATTCCCCGTCATCTCAGCGACGTATGGAGTGACGTCGGTTCAGATCGTTCATCCCACAACCAACTCACCTGGTACGTGGTCTTATACCTCGTCAAACCCGAACGTTGCAACGGTCGTGGGGGATACTGCGCAAATTCACTCTGTTGGCACAACCACGATTACCGCGACACAGGCAGCATCTGGGACGTTTACCGAACGCTCGCGTTCAACTCAACTCCGCGTGAGTGCCGGAACTCCAACAGTTGGAGTATTCCCCGCGCAGTCCGTGCAAATAACTGCGAAAACTTTCACCCTCACTGCGCCGACATCCACCTCGGATGCCGATTGGTCTTTTAGCTCTTCAAATCCGCAGATTGCTCTGGTCTCGGGCAAGACGGTGACTTTGTTGGACGGGGGCACGGTAGTTATTACCGCGACACAACGGGCGTCAGTGAATTGGAATTCAGTTTCCGTTCCTATGACGCTCACCGTGATTGCGATCAAACCTGCCCTCGGTCCCTTCGGAAGTATCACAATTATGAAGGACAGTGTCGCCAGTCTTTCGCTCATCCCTCCGACTTCATCCTCACCGGGTGCCTGGACATTTAGCTCCTCAAACTCAACGGTTGCCAGATTGGTCGGAAATGTCGTCACGCCGCTGGCATTTGGTTCGACCGTTATTACTGCTACGCAAGCACCGATCGGAGGTTTTTCATCTGCGGCAGCGATGATGACTCTGACAATCCAAGGCGCCCTTCCAACGGTGGGCGCATTCCCGGATGTAACAACTGCCTACAACTTAACTACGACGCACACCGTCACTTTATCTTCACCTACATCTAGTTCGCTCGGTGCATGGACTTTTATTTCTTCCGATCCAACTGTGGCAACGATCAATGGCACGACGATCACAATGCTCAACCCAGGCGTCACTAAAATTACCGCGACGCAAGCTGCCACGAGTACGTACGGTCCATCCGAACCAGTTTCGATGAATTTCACGGTCGTCGGGACGCCCACTCTTGGAACGTGGAGTGACCTTGAAAAAGTCGTAAGAGACCCGGATTTCACTTTAACGCCGCCATCATCGTCCTCACCTGGCACATGGACTTTCTCTTCAGATCGCCCCGATGTGGTTGCAGTTGTGGGGGATGTCGCCAAAGTAAAGAGTGCCGGTAAGGCAATTATTACTGCGACGCAAGCCGCCACATCTTTCTGGCAATCAGGAACCGCAACGATAAATGTTCACGTCAACGGAGACATTCCGACGCTAGGTGCTTTCGCGCCAATCGATGGTGGAGTGAGCGAGGATCCAATCGTGATCAAGCCACCGACCTCGGATTCGAGTGGCACGTGGACGTACTCATCGTCAAATAAGAAAGTCGCAATTGTAAAAGATGGCGCCGTTGTGATCGTTGGAGTTGGAGTTTCAACTCTGAGTGCAACGCAGAGTCCTTCGGGAATCTATTCGCAATCCAATACCGTCCAAACAACGATAACCGGCAAAGAGAGCTCCGTTGCTGGCGACTTTGCCAATCTTAAAATTGTTTATGGGTCAGCGATTCCGAAAATTCTTCCGCCTACTTCGACATCAACTGCGCCGTGGAGTTATGAGTCCGCTAATTTATCCGTGGTGAAATTTGCCGGTTCGGTGATTCAAGTGGTCGGGATCGGGATCGCCAAAATCACCGCCACTCAAGCCCCCACATCCACCCTGGCCGGGGCGAAAAGGACCTTCACCATCCAAGTCTTGGTCCCCTCCGGCCCGACCCCAAAGCCCACTGCCAAACCCACCCCCAAGCCGACCCCTAAGCCAACCACCACCCCGACCGCTCAGCCGGGAACCAACCCCATCGTCAAGGTCAACATCCTCAAACGCGTCCTCACGGTCTCCGTCACCGGAGCCGCGGCCACGGTGACCATCAACGGGTCAAAGGCTAAAATCGGGAAAAACACCCTGAAACCGGGCCTCTATATTGTGATTGTCTCCATTGCCAAGAAGATTGTCTTTAGTAAGACCTATCGGATCAAATAGCGACTTACTCCACTAAGTTTTTTATCGCTTTAGATCGCGATAAAAGTTTTCATACGGGCCCACTGCTTCGAAGGTCACCCGTGCCACTAATTCATTAACCGTGTAGGCAATTAAGAATTCTCCTCCGGTGACATGGAATTTATATACGAGGAGTTCAGCCAGATCACCCTTCTTCGGTTTACCAATTGTGGGTTCATGGAGGATTTTTTCGAGGGCTTCATGGATTGCGCGGAGTTGGTTGGGGTGTAATCGCTTGTAGGAACGGAGAAAGCGATGGGAAAAAATCTCCGAATAGATCAACTATTTTCCTGAATTTCCGATGGCTCTACACGCCGCACAAGTTGAACCTTCTCTGACGCCGGTTCTGCCAGTGCAGCGAGAACATCAATGATGAAATCTATAGGCAGGTCGGGGTTATCTATCGCCGTGCGACCAACCTTGGCCCAATACTCAACCTGGCCGGCAATCGTGCGATGCTCTATTGCCGCTTCAGCTTTGGCGCGTTCATACGTTTCTTTATCAAGTCTTACCGGCATACTCATGAAAGTACCTTACTACATTTGTAGTAATTCAACATGTATACATGGTTGTGCCTAAAACTTGAGGGCTCCTCTCAGGTGGATTCCTAGTCCTTGAGCCTCTTGCGTCGATAATTAACGAGTCTGACAAATTTGGCGGTATTCGCGATGGGAAAAGGCAGCTCGTTTCTAAGCGGAAGCCATAGGTCCACCCGATCACTTATGTCGTTGATAACGCGTCGAACTGCTCGCTCTGGTAATCCCAAGTGATCACCGAGTCCGACAAAATCACTTCCGTCGAGATCGGTAGATTTTCCCCCTATGGTCATTGCCATTGAGCTGTCCCCATAGAAGTAGGTGGATGGAAGATCGTAGGCCGGCGATGGCTGCCACTCTCCAGTGGGGAGTTGCAAGACGGAAAAGTTTTTCGCGTGCGCATCGCCATTCCCTGTCAGATAGGCAAAGACGAGTTGGGTTATGAAGATGCGCGCAGCTGGACGTGGAGCAAGGCAGAGGTTCGACAGGGCTCTGAATGCATCCTCGCAAGAAATTAGATACTTATCGGCAGGTGGCCTACCAAGGGCCTGGCTCGCATCTTCCATTGCCAGAGTAGTTGGTCCCCCTTCGCGGGTTGTCACACGATCAAATCGTGTGACCAGAAGTGCGGACATTCCATCTGCGTCGCTAACTATTCGGGCAGAGGCGGAATTTAAACCACTTAGTTTTGCGGCGCGTAAAAAAAATGCTTCATTTTCGACGACATGCGGAAATTCTGGCGGATTGAGTTTAAGAATAAATCGAGCACCACGTTGGGCGACGGGCAAGTTGAGAACGGCCGCGCTAACCTTGTCTTGAAATCCTGCAATGCCGACTCGTTCGGTTCGAATTCCTTGCTCCGCCAACAAATGAGTAAAACTAATCTCGGAAAAATCACTCACTTCTATACGAGGAGGTACCTCGCCAGGTTTTGCGCCTTCGGGTAGAACCTGCACATCGCCGACGACATCGCCTCCCACTCCCAGTAGGAGTGAGAGTTCGTCATCTGCACTTGTTTTTATCTCTCTGCGAAGAGCACCAAGTCGTCTTCCTTCGGGGAGAAGCCCAGAAAAATAGGCAGGTACTCCTCCGCCAGGTCGAACCTGGGCAATATCGGAAACCGGCAAGGTGCTAGCGATTGCCGGACCACCTTGGCTGATCCACGTGGATAGATATTCAAACGTGACCCCATCTGGTGTGCGCGTCAATGTGGCGGCATGGCGCCCTTGTTTATAAACGTCGGCTCTATCTACTTTGCGAAGTTCGGCCAGACCCTTCGAACTCATTTCTCACCGTGCCCTAACGCAGCAATGGCCGGGTCAATGGTGACGGCATCGGCAGCTCCAATGGAGAGTTGTAGATGCAGTCCAAGGCAGGAAAGTATCTTGATGAGAGTAGCGAGTTGAACTACATCTTTCCCGTGCTCAATCTCGTGCACCAAACGCAGACTCACTCCAGAAATGTCAGAAAGATTTTCCTGCGTCAGGTTAAGGACACGTCTCCGAGAGCGGATTGAACTTCCTAGGCTTGGATTAGTATCTGCGTTAATGCGCAGATTAGCCTTTTTTTCTCCCATATCTGCCTCCAAACATTCAATTTCTGCATGATAGCGCAGATTCTCGTGAAATAGCAGGCTAGGTCGTGACTTTTTTCGCAAATCTGCGTCATAATGCATTATTGACGGTTACGGCTCAACTTCAGTACAGGGATCGGCAAAGTTGTGCCTAAACGTGTGAGTTCCTTAAGAACTTGGCGGAATGTCCGTTTTGTCCAGCCTCCGCGACAATCTACCGTTAGATTCGTAGTAGCAAGTAGAGGCAACGACGGTTACCTCTGCACCACAAACCGGTTACGAAGGATATTCAAGTGGCGAAAAGGTCCGTTGTTGAGGCAAGTCCGATGGTCTGGACTGTTGCCCAACTCGGTGCTTTCTACACAGAGCACCGCTCGGAGTTACTCGTTCACGCAAATCGTGTCCTCAAAGACTCAGCCAAGGCAGAGGAAATCACTCAAGATGCCTTGATCAAATTCATGCTCGCCGCTCCTGAGTTGGAGTCAACAGAGCACGCACTTTCTTATCTGCACCGCACCATCGAAAACCTCTGCATTGACCTCTTCCGCATGGAAGGTCGCCGTCCCAACCTCGTCCTTCTCGATGATGTGGCTGCAGAGGTCGAGGCCACCTGGCAGAACGACGGGGATCACTCAGTCGCCATGAGTGCAGCCGAGGATGCGGCGATTATTCGCCAGGCACTTGCTCTTCTCTCTCCTGCAGAGCGCGCTGCTCTAGTCATGTGGGAAGTTGAAGGCCGCTCCACTGAAGAGATCGCCGCCGAACTTGGAATCAAGACCTCCGCAGTTCGCCACACTGTTTCTCGCGCTCGAGCATCGCTGCGTCGGATTCTCTCCGAGCTGGTTCTGGATGAAGAGCGTGGCCTCACCGCCCTGGATCTTCTCTCCACCACCTACCGAAAGACGTCAGAGATCGCGAAGAAGTCTTCCAAGGCCGCGCTTTCTCTCGTCCTTGTCATTACAGCCTTCCTCGGATTCAATTCAATGACAGGCAATGAAGGATCTCTTATCCCTGCCTCCAACACCCAGATTGCATCTGGTCCAGTTGCCGGAGCATCATCTGCGATCGATGCACCTCTTACTCCTTCAGAACCTACTCCTGGAGTTTCGACGCCAACGAAAGAGAGTCCTGCTTCACAGACGCCTTTGGCAGTCGCTTCGACTCCAAACAAAAAGGTCAATGGACTGGTCAGTGGTTTTGCAGTTAAAGCGGCCCGAATTTCATTTCCAGGACTGGATAAGTACGGCATTCCTACAGGATTCACTATCACTGATTCACTGGGTCAGATTGGCAGCCTCTTTGTTGGCAAAGATGCGCCAATACTCACTGATGCCGGAATTGTGCTGAGCAACCAGGCGATGACGTTGAGCGGCGGTCCAAATATTCTTCTCGCACAATCGATCACTGTCGATGGGACTGGCACTAGTTATTCCGTAGCACCAGCTGCAGGTATTGATGGCACCTGGACCTCGTTAAATGTGGCGTCCAGCACTACCTATACTGAGCGCCTAGCCAATGGTCAGTACCTCATGACTGTGACAATGGTCATCGATTCGGCCGTGAAGTCAGACTTTCTTTTGGCAACAAGCGGAAACGGATATGATTTGTCTGCAGCCCCGAAGACCATTACAACACGCCTTCTTCTCACTGCCGGCAAGACTCAAATCCTTGCCCAAGCCATCCAAGTCACTGAATCAGGAAAGGGAGGGACGCCATAATGATCTCCCTTCCATCTAGTTTTCCCCGCCGAGTCCGGATACACGGTGGGGGATTTGATGCATCAGCACGTGCGATGCATCGAAAAGCCGCTATTGAGAACGTCTCAGTAGCGACAATCGAAAGGACACAAATGTCTACAAAGACAACAATCAAGCGCGTAGCGCTTGTTGCTGTTGCTGCAATGGGCTTCGGTCTATTGTCTGTAGTGCCATCATCTGCGGCGGTTCACGTCTTCCAAGCAGATTCCTTGACACTATCTTCAGCAGCTTCCACAGGAACCGTGGGTACGGCAGTCACAGCCGTGACTCTTACCCAGTCATTCCTTGCCGGAGCAGCAGCAGAATCCATGTCAGTTACAGCTAGCTTCGTAAGTACACCATCTGGTGCAACAATTTCAGAGCTTCCAGCATTTACCTTCAGTTCTGGAACCAACTCAGGCTCAAACATTGGCACCAACAAGTTTTCAGTTGGAAACAATGCGAACAGCTTGTTCACAAGTGGTACGGCAACGGCAACATTTACACCAACCAAGGCTGGAACTTATGTAATTAAGTTCACCCCAACTGATGCAGCTGACGCCACACAGCCACTTAACTCAACAGCTCAGACCTGGACTGTCACAGTTGCCGATGTTGGCGCTGCAACTGCCGCTGCTTCAACCTCGTTCTTGAACGCGGGCGAAGCCACCGCAGCCACTTCTGACGCAACCGTTGCTGCTGCAATGACTATCAACGCGACAGCTCAGGCTGCTTCAATCGTTGTAACCCCAAAGAACGCTGCCGGCACAGACCTAACGTCTACTGCCATTCTCTCTGTTTCAATTTCTGGACCAGGAAGTTTGGCAATCAGTGACGTAGCTGGTGTTGCTGCTCAGACTGCAACCGGCCGCGCACTCACAGGTACTGCTGGACAGAACGTTATTGGCGTTTTCTCTGACGGAACCTCAGGCGTTGCGACCATCACAGTTGCTATCGGAACAACCGTAATCTCAACTGAGACGGTTACCTTCTCAGGAGCGCTTGCTTCCTTCACCGCAACACCTGTTAAGACAGTTATTGGTATCGGATCAACCGACACCGTAGCTATCACTGGCAAGGATGCTGCTGGAGTTGCTGCTTCAGTTGGTACTTACTACGCAACAAGTGCTACCACTTCGGTAGCTACCGTTTCGATCAGTGGTACTAACGTAATTGTTACTGGTGTTGCAGTTGGTACTTCTGTTATCACCATTGGCAATGCGGCGACTTCACCAACAGTTTCAACAACCTTCACGGTTACAGTTGGAAAGACCACCATCGGAACGCTGACAATGTCGACTGATAAAGCGTCATATGCAGCAGGCGAGAAGGTCGTTCTAACCGTTACAGCTAAGGGTTCAGATGGAACTGCCGTTGGAGACGGAACATATGCAACAACGTTCTCTTCAACCGGCGTTACCAGCAACATTGCACTTACCGGAACCCTTCCAACAGCTTCAGTTGTATTTGCGGGCGGCGTTGCTACGTACACCCTTTATGCACCTGTTGCGACAGCATCAGTTACAGTAACTGGTACTGAAGGTGCTTCTACTGATAGCACCACAAAGGGAACTGTTACAGCGACATTCGATGTAACAAACCCAGGTTCTGATGCAGCAACAGATGCAGCTAACGCCGCAACTGATGCAGCTAACTACGCAGCAGATGCTGCAGATGCCGCTACCACAGCCGCTCAGGAAGCAACTGCTGCTGCAGTAGCTGCCCAAGAGTCCGCTGATGCCGCAACTGCTGCAGTTGTTGCTCTTGGTCTCCGTGTCGACAGCTTGCTCGCTTCAGTACGCGCGCAGTTGACGACGATCGCTAACTTGATCAAGAAGATCCTCGCAAAGAAATAAGGCCTAAATCGAGGGACTCCCTCGGGTTAGTACTTAACTAACTAGAACCGAGACCCGGCTCCTGCTTCGGTAGGGGTCGGGTTTCGGCTTTCTTATGACCTTTCAAATAGCGGAGAATTCCGACAATGATTGTTAGAGTCCACTCTTAGGCAGACACGGGATGGGGTTGGCAAGTGATTTCACTTTCGCAGGATCAATCACAACAGATGCGCCGACGTGTTCTCATTACTGGGTTAATGGCGACTTTTGCTTTCTGGTTTCCACTAGACGACCCAATGAACTTGCCCAAGCTGTTTGTGGTTCTCACACTCTCTGCCTGGATATTCGGAAGCCTTGCGGTGGCCATTTTCTACGATCGGTCAAGAAAATTCGAACCTGCCCAATGGGCGCTGCTTGCAGTGGTTTTATCGATGATCGTAGCTGCAATTTTGACTGACGTACGTTACACCGCGTTCTTTGGTGGAACCCATCGCAATAATGGAGCGTTTACGTATATCGCACTAGCGGTTATTTCGTTTGCAGCAATGATTTGTTTTGATTTTAAGAGTTTGAACCAATTACGAACATCTCTATTGATTGTGGGGATATTATCCACCATTTATGGTCTGCTGCAAACTACGGGGCACGATCCGTTCAGGTGGACTCATCTATACAGTCCAGTAGTCGGCACCGTAGGAAATCCCGACTTTTTCTCTGCGCTCGTTGGTGTCGCTGCCATCGCCACGGTCTGGTTTTTGCTCGTAAAGAATGAAATGAAATATAGAGTTGGTGCCGGCGTCCTTCTTCTCTTGGAACTTTTCGTAGTAAAACGCTCCGGCTCTCTTCAGGGCCTTGTCGCCTTCGCCATAGGAACGAGCATCGTGGTGCTCGTTCGAATCTGGCAATATCAGAGGCGACTCGGAGTTATTGCCACCATAGGAGTTTTCATTGGAGGCGTGCTGGTATTTCTCGGGGTTGTAAACCATGGACCACTCGCAACTTTCGTCTACAGAGCATCCCTGACCAATCGTGTGGATTATTGGCGCGCGGCTTTGAGTATGTTCAAATCCCATCCTTTCTTTGGCCTGGGACTAGAACGGTTTGCAGAGAATTACCCTCAGTACGCTCCACAAGTGCAAGTGGTGCAGGGAGTAAATACGGATAATGCACACAATGTCTTTCTTCAATTGCTCGCAACTGGTGGCTTGCTAGTAATCATTCCCTACCTTTTTCTTCTGGCTCTCATCTTCTGGACGGCATTGAAAGCTATAAAATCCTCTTCAGCACGCGAGCAGATTGAAATCGCGGCACTTTTCTCGATCTGGATTGCCCTGCTACTAGTCTCTTTGATTTCGATTGATAACTTGGGTGTCACAATCTGGTTCTGGATATCCGGAGGGGCACTTTATGCGATCACTCACTCTCGTGAGCCGGAGATGGTTTTATCCAATAAGAGTAAGAAGGGTAAAGGTAAATCGGCTCGTCAACCCAAGCAGGACAATTCTTCATACATAGCGCCGATTGCTTCGTTGGTTCTTGTGATTGCGACGCTCACTCTTATGGTGCCAATCATCCGCACATCGGGATCCATCTATAGGCTCTCTGGAAACGGCGATGGTCTAACTAAAGAGCAGTATGTAACACGGCTAAATGACGTGGCCAATGGTTTTCCAAAGAATTCTCAGACCCTCACTTCGCTCGCAGACCTTTCCCTTCGCATTTCCGACCCTGACCAGGCATTGAGATTCACGAAGGTGGTCTTGGAGGAGGATCAAAAATCTTTTTTAGGGAACCTTCTCACGGCCTCGGCATACGAAATGTCAGAGAAGTATGAATTAGCCATCCCTTACCGGCTGCGTGTCATTGGAATGGATCCATGGAACGCCAAAAATATGCTCGAAATCGTGCGGGATTACCTTGCCCTTCAGGATGTTACGAAGGCGAAGGTCATGGCGGAAAGGATAGCTCAATTGGCACCCGGAAGTGGCGAAGATCTTGCGGCCGCTGCTCTTATAAAAGGATAGGGTTTTCCTCATGTCGCAGCGTAGTAAAACGATTGCCATTATCGGTCAAGGGTATGTGGGACTTCCGCTGGCGATGGCCGCCATCGCAGGTGGTTGGAAGGTTGTTGGGGTTGAGAATTCTCCTTCAAAATTTACAGGCATAGCCGCGGGGGTCAGCCCCGTTGAAGATGTGCCTTCGTCGGAGGTTCAATCTGTGCTGGCAAGTGGTGCCTATCGGATTTCGAATTCTGCTGCCGATGTGAAGGAAGCATCAGTCGTCATCATTTGCGTGCCAACACCGTTAGATGATGCGAGACAGCCCGACCTTGGTATTTTGGAGAGGGCGGTCACCGATATTGCGCCACACCTTACAAGTGGGACATTGGTCATTAATGAATCCACTTCATTTCCTGGCACGTTGAGGGAGTTCATCGCGCCTTTGATTGTGGCTGGAAAGTCATCGGGCGATGTAGAGGTCTTTTTGGCGGTGGCGCCAGAGCGAGTCAATCCTGGGGATGTTAAATGGCATCAGAAAAACACGCCAAGGCTTGTGGGCGGCATTGACGAGCATTCGACAAGACTTGCGGTTGATTTTTATCGCACCATTTGCGATGAGGTTGTGGAAGTCTCGTCTCCTGAAATAGCAGAGACTGCAAAGCTGTTGGAGAACACTTTTAGATTGGTCAATATTGCCCTTGTCAATCAGTTGACTCAACTCTGCTCAGTCCAAAATATCAACGTCCATGAGGTGATCGAGGCTGCTGCTACAAAGCCGTATGGCTTTATGAAATTTACCCCTAGCGTGGGCGTTGGTGGACACTGCATTCCGGTTGATCCCATGTATTTGTCGTGGTGGGCCGAGAGAAATGGTCGCCAAGCTTCGATTATTGAACATTCCGATGAGATCAATTTGGGAATGCCTCTCTATGTTTCAAAGCGGGTCCGCGAACTCGCGGGCGAGAGCAACGGAAAGAAAAGGGTGTTGATTCTTGGCGTCGCATATAAGCCAGGCGTCAAAGATATTCGTGAGACTCCTGTCACTGCACTTCGTGACGATCTCATTGCTCATGGATACATAGTGGCCTGGCACGATCCACTTGTTCCTGATTGGGAGGGTTCGCGTCCTGTGGATCTCACGTGGAAGTGCGATGTGGCTGTCGTTGCAACGGCTCAACCAGGCATGCATGTGGAAGTGATCGCTGCGCGAGGAATTCCGATCCTTGATTGCACCGGAACTTTTAAAGATTTAGAGAATGTAGTTCGACTCTAATTCGATCGAAGGTGATCGGCGACATCGCGGATGATGGTCTCTAAATTTCGAGTCGGTGCCCATCCAGTTAGTTTCTTAATCCGTTGGATATTGGGCACGCGACGTTCCATATCCTCAAACCCAGATTTGTAGGCATCGGCGTATGAGAGATAGACAATTTTACTCTTGGACTCTGTCATATCAATGATTTTCTTGGCCAGATCGATGATTGAAATCTCTTCATCATTTCCGATATTGACCACAGTGCCGATTGTCTTCTCAGAATTTGCAACAGATATGAGCGCATCAATAATGTCGGCAACGTGACCGAAGCATCGGGTCTGATTGCCATCCCCGTATATCGTAATCTCTTCATTGTCGAGCGCCGCTGCAACAAAGCGGGGGACGACCATGCCATAGGCGCCAAGTTGGCGGGGGCCAACGGTGTTGAAGAAGCGGACAATTCTCGTTGGAAGTTTCTTCTCTTCCCAGTAGGCGTAAGCGAGGGTTTCATCAATCGCCTTCGCCTGGCTATAAGACCAGCGGATCATGAGAGGCGAGCCAAGAATTCTGTTGTCGTCTTCGTGGAGAGAGTCAGAAGTATTTTTTCCGTAAACCTCGCTGCTGCTTGCCACAAGGATTGGGCGCGAATATTTGAGTGCTGCATCCAGAACGATCTCTGTGCCTCGAAGATTCGTCATCAAGCTGGCGAGTGGCCGCTCGAGGATGTTAAATACGCCGACCGCGGCTGCGAGGTGATAAATAAAATCGACCTCACCCACCTGCTTCTCGACCACCTCGGCGTCAAGGACGGAACCTTCGATAAAGGTGAGCCGACCCGACGTGCTGGCATCGGCGAGATTCTCGATCCGCCCGGTCTCGAGGTTGTCCAGGACGGTTACGTCATGGCCATCTGAAATAAGGCGGTCTGTGAGGTGCGAACCGATAAATCCGGCCCCTCCGGTGATCAAAACACGCATGAGCCCACCCTAATGGATGAGGGTTAGTTGAATTCCGCAATTCATGTGGCAAATGAATGGTTGACAAGGTTGACGAAACGCGTACTATAATGGTTGACAAGGTTGACGGAGGTCATCATGCCCACTAAAGCAGCAACGTACGTTACAGCGAGTACAACTCAGGCACGCCTAGAGTCTGATGGCGTTGAATATTTCATAAAACTACTCGCTAGAGAGTTGCACCTGCTTGACCCTCAAGGCCAGCAAATTGACCGGATAGAAGACACCCAACGATTCGCGCGTGAGACCGCTGAAAAAGTCATAGATGCCTCAAGGACATGGCAGGAGCACCTGGGGACTTTTTACGACGTCGAGGGTGTCCGAAACTTACTTTCCCGAAGCGGTAAGCCCTTGTCTCGCCAGGCCGTCAGTAAGCGCAAGAATTTGCTCGCACTCACGACCGGCTCGAAGCGCGTGGTTTATCCATCATTTCAGTTTAGAGATCGCACTGTGGTCAAAGGCCTGGATGAGGTTCTAGCGCAACTTCCCGAGGATTTACTTTCGCGTTGGACCCTTGCCTCCTGGCTGGTTTCCAAAGAAAAGGAACTTGGGGACACCGCGCCCATCGAGGCCCTTCACCAAGGCAACGTGGAGCAGGTGATGTCGATTGCTCGTCATTGGGCGCAATCTTTAAGCGCCTGAAGTGACGAGCACTAAACCACCCTTTAGTGTGAGGGGGTTTCCAAAGACCAAACTCGCTTCGAACTCGCCGTTATACCGTCTCTTCAAACATGTCTCCTCGACTCCCGGAATTCGATCCGGTTGGTACTTCTCAAGTATCGGGGCACCACGATCTGGGAGGTTTGACCTACCGGAGCCTCATGGGACCTGCTACTTCTCCACTGAGAAATTTGGCGCGTGGAGTGAGACATTTCGAGGCGCACATATCGTAAATGGCACTGATATTGATTGCAGAACATTGCTGACGGCAACTGGGACCGCAAATATCCGGTTTGCGGATATGGCTGATCGAGGAGCCATGAGTTTCGGCGTCACCTTAGATGACTTCTCGGGCGAGGACTACACCAGAGCTCAAGCCTGGGCTCTCGCATTCCACGCAGCGAAGCTCGGCGGAGTAATCGCGCTGTTGCGACACGACCCAAGTGGTCTAGCCCGAAATGTAGGAGTCTTCGGGAAATCCGGAACTGCTAAGAGTGTGCGTGGGTGGCAAACAACTCGTGCAGCTCTCAGATCGGATCTGCAACTTCTTGATGAACTTCGAAATGCAGGGATCTCTGTTTTGGAAATCCCGAAAGACGTCGTGATAACGCCCTTCATCCCTTAACGTTTAACCCCTGGATGTACTCCCTGAAGATGGGCACACTCTCCGAGAGCATCCAGATGCTTCTCACCTAACTCCCAGGTTTATAGGGTTATCTTCGGGCATGGCAAAGGGACTGGTTCAACCAACTCGAGCAAAAGGTCTTGGGGTGGATTGGGCAGCACTGATAACCGGCCTTGGCCTGGGACTCACAATCGCAATTCAGATCACCACGTTGAGCAAATCCGATATCAATTCGGTCTATGCCGCAATCAGTTCTTTTTCACGATTGTGCGCATTGGTTGGAACATACTTCGCACTTTTGGGAATTCTTCTCGTTTCTCGTATTCCGTGGATCGAGCAAGGAGTTGGTCACGACCGACTCATCACGTGGCATCGCAAACTCGGTCCTTACTCGCTCTTCCTCGTGGGGTTCCACGTTCTCTTTGTGACCATTGGCTATGCGGGTCAAGATCACATTCCGCTCTACCGACAACTGTGGAGCTTCTTCACTGAGTATCCATGGATGTGGGCCGCACTAGGTGCATTTATTTTGATGATCATTGCGGGAGTGACTTCGTACAAAAAAGCACGTGCAAAAATGAGTTATGAAACGTGGTGGATGATTCACGTCTACACCTATCTTGCTATCGCACTCTCCTTTATGCATCAGGTTTTGAATGGCCCTATGTTCATCGGTCATCCCCTTAACCGTGCATACTGGACCGGCCTCTATTTCTTTATGGGACTAAGTGTCATCACCTGGCGGATAGGAATTCCAGTCGCACGCTCTATTCGCCACAACTTGAAAGTTAGCCGCATTGTTGTCGAAGGTCCTGGCGTCATCTCCATCATTATGCGTGGTCGCAAGTTGCACAAATTGGCGGCAGAGGGCGGACAGTTCTTTGGTTGGCGTTTTCTTGCACGTAATCACCTCATGATTTCGCACCCCTACTCATTATCGGCGGCACCGACCGAACACCTTATGCGAATTACTGTGAAGGATTTGGGAGATCATTCCCGTTCTCTTGCATACTTGAAGCCGGGAACTCGCGTACTTGTTGAAGGTCCTTATGGCGCATTTACTGCAGGGAGATCTTCGCGGCGTCACGTGGTACTGATTGGCGGCGGAGTTGGCATCACTCCGATCCGTGCGATCATGGAAGAGTTCCGCGGCGGAGTGCAGATGGACGTTATTTTTCGCGCCTCTCGGGAAGAAGATCTGGTATTTCGTCAAGAATTGGATTATTTGGCAGCCCACTCAGAAGAAGCGGTGCGTATTCACTATTTGGTGGGCTCTCGCAAAGAGCACCCAATGAACGCAGATGCTTTGCTGAAGATGATCCCGCTCTTCGCCGATTCAGATATCTACATTTGCGGGCCGGCCCCGCTGGTCGAGACCGTTCGACAGGCTGCAAAGGATGCCGGAATCCCCATGAACCGCTTCCATGATGAAGCCTTCGCTTTCCACTCGGCCTAATTTCATGATTCACGAAGCAGAAAGTCGCATAATCCGCTCGGTTCGGTTTCAGGACTCTCTCAGGTTGGTGTTAGAGAGTTTGTTTGTACGTGCAAGTGGTTCTTTTTCCAGGGGGTCAGAATGAAGCGGGCGCTGCTTATAGTCGGCGGTACGGTCGGAGGACTGGGGGCAGTTCTCTCGATTACGCCGCCAGAGTTAGGTTCGCCGGGTATGACGAATCTTTCTAGCAGTCTCAACAGTGCGGCAAGCACTGCGACGGCAAGTACGGCTAGTTCACAAACAACGAAGGCAGTAGTTCCTCAAGCTACATCCGCAGTTGTGAGCGCGTCCGCTTCATCTGCATCGGTAACTCCCAAGTCAACTGTCAAAAAGAAAACAACGGCAGCAACTCCCAAAGTATCGGTTGCAACGAAGAAGACCACCGCAACTCCAACAAGGAAAGTCGCTTCTACAACACCAGCGAATACGGCCAGTTCGCAATCAACGACTCCAGCACCAACGCCAGTGGTCACAAAGAGTGCAGCGCCTACACCGACGGCTAATACGGTAAATGGCACTTTTGTCGGCTCTTCCGTTTTTGTTAGCTTCGGAACGGTCCAAGTGGAGATTACCGTTGTTAATGGAAAGATTACTGATGCGCACGCGCTTCAAGCACCTACGGGGCGAAGTGATCGATTCACACGAAAGGCAGTCCCTTTTCTTCGCCAACAGACACTGGCTGCCCAGTCCGCAAATATTCAAGGAGTGTCCGGGGCTTCGTATACCTCCTACGGCTGGTACACCTCACTTCAGGTGGCGCTGGCTAAAGCTGGTCTGTGACATCATCAGGTGTGGCACATTTAAGAAGCGAGATCGAAGTATGGGGGACCACGCTTTTTGTTGACGCTTCGTCCGGACGAGTAGACGAATCCTCCCTTCAGGAAGGAATGGATGCTCTCGGAAAGTTTGTTTTGCACGTTGATGACCTATTCTCTACCTATAAAGACGATTCCGTCATTTCACAATTACGCCGCAAAGAAATCCAGATTGAAGAAACTACGGCTGAAGTGCGAGACGTTTGGGATCGCTGTATCGAGGTACGTGATCTCACCGACGGTGCCTTCGACCCTTGGGCCGTTGAGGGTGGATTTGATCCATCTGGGCTTGTAAAGGGATGGGCTGCTGACAAGTGCGCCCAGATTTTGCAAGGCGCCGGTGCGGAACATATTCAAATCAATGCTGCCGGCGACCTCTCACTGCGGGGCGGATTTTTCGATGGGAAGCAGACGAAGCCTTGGTCCATCGGGGTGGTGAATCCTGAGAACCGCCAGGAGGTCGTACAGGTCTTCGAAATAATGGATGGGGCGATCGCGACAAGTGGAACGTATGAGCGAGGCGCCCATATTCTTGATCCGCACTCGGGACTTATTGCCATTGGTGCTCGTTCCGCGACTGTTCTAGGTCCAGATGCTGCTCTGGCTGATGCATTGGCAACCGCATTAATGGTCGAGGGCCGCGATGGAGCGATCTGGTTTTCGCAACCAGAGTTAGCCCAATACTCCGCGTGGGTGGTGGATCGTCACGACGACATTGCGTGGAGCGTAGGACCTGAGTCGCTCAAGCCGTAATCTGACTCAACCGAACAATCTCCTCTGTTGAAAGTTCGACGATCTGAGTAATTTCTTCCAACTGCTCAACAGTTCGCGCGCTCGCAATCGGAGTACTCACGGTGGGTTGGGCACGTAGCCAGGCCAAAGCAACAGCGGCTACTGAGCATCTGTACTCCTTGGAAATTTCGCGAAGCGCGTCGAGCGTTTTCCATCCACGATCATCTTGATACTTAACTACGCCTTTACTTCTCACGGAGTCCACGTCAACTCCCGGGCTGTACTTACCACTGAGGAATCCACGCGCAAGACCATAGAACGGAATACATGAGAGCTCATTCTTAGAAATAACCTCTGCCACTGACTCTTCATAATCTTTACGGTCGAGAAGGTTGTACATATTCTGAGCGCCAATGTATGAGGCGAATCCATTCTCTTTGCTTATCTTCAAGGACTGCGCCAATCGAGGGGCTGAGAAGTTCGAAGAGGCGATGTATCTGACTTTTCCTGCTTCAACTAACTTAGTAAATGCCTCGAGGCTCTCTCCCATAGGCGTCTTTGTGTCATCTTCATGTGCGTAGTACAGATCAATGTGATCCACTTGTAGTCTTTTCAACGAATCGTCGCAGGCGCTGAGAATATTCTTTGCTGACAATCCCGGACGCTTTGAAAACTTTGCCACTTTTGTGGCGATAACAACGGAGCCGCGATTTCCCCGCTTTTTCATCCAATTCCCAATGATTTTCTCGCTCTCACCACCCTCATTTCCCTCTTTCCATTCGGAGTACACATCCGCGGTATCTATAAAATTGCCGCCTACCTTTACAAAAGCATCAAGGACTTTAAAGGACTCTTCTTCATCGGCACTCCATCCAAAGACGTTTCCGCCTAGACAGAGTGGAAAGACGGATAGCGATGTCTGAGGGATAGTAATCATTGGCTTACCGTAAGGCAGAATGGGATCGTGCGCGAAATGAGAGCGTCCCACACTCTTCCAGCGCACCGAGAACATTCATATGGTAATTCACGCTCGCACTTCGCTGACTTGTCGAAAAGTGGTCCTCACGCCACTCCTTGTATTCTTCAACTTGCTTAGTGATGCAGTGCCCTTGGTTGCCTGCTTACTACTAGGCCGCGTCAAATAGTGATTGAGCGAAATCGACCAAAGTTGTGGCCCGACGCATGGCGACTTTGAGTTCCTTGCTAGAGATGTTGATTACGCCGTAATGGGCAGTGTCCTTTAGTGAATTCAGTTCCGAGAGTGCATCAGCCGCCTTACCTCCGCCTGTAATGGTCCTGAGAAAATCTGCGGCTTGTGCATGACTCTCACCCCTGGATCGCTTATTTAGTACCAGACAACATGCGGCATCAGAGGCTGCGATCCCTGCCAAAATTGCAAGCGCTGCGGCAACACTCGCCGATGCGGGGTCGATACCGTCAGCGGCTTCGCTCGCAACCAGCTCTGCCACATCCAGGAATTTCTGGGCGTGGGCAAATCGTGCGAGTGCCTGCGGCTTTCCGCACTCTCCACCTCGGCCTAGCTTGGTCGGCATCACTTTTGATCCATCAGCGTCTTCATTATCTTTGGCCCCCAGAGGTAGCGCGCATCCCTTTGCAACGATGCAACGATAGGCTCATTGCGCTCCACCATGGCTACCAACTGCGATTGTGTGGCTTGGATAAGACTTGCGGTATTGCCTGACCATCGCCGAACCTTCGAGCCAAACTCCGAAAGCTGAGCAGCCCACAGATCCCAATACACCTCTTCCCCTTCGTTCTGTTCTATCTCGAAATTTTCTAAGTTGTTTGGGTACAACTCCTCCTGCCGCACGATCAAGATGTCGATGTCAGAGTCAATGCCACCATCCCCACGGGCCGCCGATCCGAATACCGCTACAGAGACAGGCAGAATTTGCCACGTCTTGATTTCCACGGTCATGCGCGAGTAAAGCTTGCCTCGCAAATCAGTAAGAGCCTCAATAGCAGGGAAGGTGACATGTTCGCGATTGAGTGTGTATAGATAGGAACTTCCAGCCTCAACCGCATCAACGACTCCCTGCGATCGCAGCCTCTCAAGGACCAACCCGACCCCCCGGTGACTCTTGGCCTCAATCATCCGGCTTATCTGCCTACCGGTCAGAGGCTTAGTTACTCCGGCCAACACGGTCAAGACATCTGCATCTAGGGTAGGAATGATCGCGTGAGCGGGCGCGCTTAGGTCCATGGTCTTCCTTTCTTCCGACTGCACGGCAGATGCTTTGGGACCCTAGGGAGTGCCTGGGGTCACGTGGCTATAATACTATCCACGTGGCTATAATACTATCCACGTGGCTACTATCGTGGCCACACTGATTAGAAGCGCACGAATACAGCCCATGTTGTGCAGAGCCAAAGGCCCCTCACGCTAGTAATGGCCACTCACTTGAACTTCACCATTACTACCGGTGTGCCGATCTACTTCTGCGACCCCCACTCGCCCTGGCAGAGTGGAAGGACTGAGAGCGATGTTTGAGGAATAGTAATCATTGGCTCACGGAAAGGCAGAATGAGTCCGTGCGCGAAATGAAATGCCAAACCAGATGACCGTCTGGGTCTGCGGTGAGGTATTGGTCGATAGTTTAGGCGAGTCCACTGCGGTCGGTGGCGGTCCAGCAAATACCGCAAGAGCGGTCGCTCGGCTAGGGCAAGACGTCGAGTTCGTTGGCGGAATCTCAACCGATGAATTTGGAGTGCGTGTCAGCGAAGAATTTGTCCGCGACAAGGTCGGCATGCGCCATGTTCATAGATCAAAAAAACCAACTGCGATCGCGTCGGTGAGTATCGACGCTCATGGTCAAGCTGCTTATCAATTCAGTACATCTGGCACCGCTACTTTTGATTTCTCTCTCGATTGGCTTCCAGACCCTTATCGATACAAGCCATCGGCACTCCACATTGGAAGTCTCGCCACCGTCATTGAGCCGGGCGCTTCAGCACTCTTTGAATGGGCTACTCGCGTATCTGAGTTTGCCCCGATTATTTTCGACCCTAATGTGCGTCCACAAGCACTAGGTGATCGAGTGAAGTATCTGAGTATTTTTGAAAAGTGGGCCGACATCTCTACCGTTGTGAAAGCGAGTGAAGAGGATCTTGGCTGGTTGTATCCCGATCGACCTATTGTCGATGTCGTTACCCAATTAATCGAAGGTGGAATCCAGTTACTTGTCATAACCCGCGGCGCTCAGGGAATTAGTGCAGTAACCCGCGAGGAAAGCGTAGAGGTCGGGGCGGTTGCATCCAAAGTAGTCGACACGGTTGGTGCTGGGGATAGCGTTGGGGCGGTTCTTGTTGATTCAATTCTTAGGAATGGGATTCTCAATCTCCAGGGACCTGTGCTCCATGAAGCCTTGAATTGTGCAGTTCATGCCGCTGCAATAACCTGTAGTCGTGTGGGCGCACAGTCTCCGACTAGGTCTGAAATTGATGCCGCAATAGAGAGAAGTGAAAATGCAGTTCATTGACGATGCGGAATTTCAAGTAGCAATAGATCTTGATCAAGGCGGGCGAATCGCCTCCCTGAAATGGCAAGATATGGAATTCGCGCTCCCATTTCGTGGGGAAGTACCGACCTATGGCTGGTATCCCATGGCGCCATGGGCGGGTCGGATTCGCAATGGAATTATTAAAAATCCTGCGGGTAAGAGTTTCCAACTACCGACTACCTTCGATCCACCTCATGCACTTCATGGCTACGGTTTTCACTCCTCTTGGCGCGATATTGGTCCGGGTCGCTCCCTCTTGGAACTTCCGGCGCCTTACAAAGGTGCAAGCATTGAGCAGAGTTTTGAGGTACTCGATGACGCCCTTCGTTGGAGCATGGAGTACGAACCCGGTGAATGTGATCTTCCTGCTTGGCTTGGATTCCATCCCTGGTTTCCCCGCGAACTGGACCGTGGAGCTAGCGCGAAGATTGAATTCTCCGCGCTGAAAATGATGGAGAGAGATAGCGAGTTATTTCCTACTGGAAAATTGATCGAGCCGTCGCGGCAACCCTGGGATGATGCCTTTACAGAAATTCGAGGAACCCCAGCGATCGTTTGGGAAGGCGCCGCTCGCATTGACATTGAATGCGACGCCCCGTGGTGGGTTGTCTACACCGAAGATCCCGAAGCCATCTGCATCGAGCCGCAGACTGCGCCGCCTGACGCAGCAAACTTAGGAATTTCAGGAGAGCATTACATCGAAGCGCTATTCATTTTCTCGGAGGATTAAGAGTGATAAATCGAAAGAAGCTAGCAGATCTGACCGCCTATGAAGAAGATCGTTTTCTCAAGAAACACCCGAAGAGCGGTGAGATGTTCGAATCTGCCAAAGCGGTGATGCCCGGTGGTGTTCCTATGTCATGGATGGCGAAATGGCCTGGTGCCTACCCAGTATTTGTCGAAAGTGCACAAGGCGCCAGTTTCATTGATGTCGATCAGAATAAGTACATCGATTTTTGTCTAGGTGACACTGGATCAATGACCGGGCATTCACCTGCTGCAACAGTTAAGGCCATTCATAAGCAGGCAACACGGGGGCTCACTGCCATGTTGCCAACCGGAGATGCACTTGCCGTTTCAGCTGAGTTGGCTGACCGCTTCGGGCTGCCATTGTGGCAATTTACCGTCTCTGCCACTGACGCAAACCGGCATGTTATTCGCTACTCGCGTCTCATCACTGGCAAGAAAAAGATCATTGTTATCGACCGTTGCTATCACGGAAGTGTCGATGAAACTTTTGCTACCTTAGATGCATCAGGCATGACAGTGGCACGTGAGGGCAATATTGGCGCACCCGTTCCGCTTGCCGAGACAACCACCGTTGTTGAATTCAACGATCTTGTGGGAATGGAGGAGGCGCTGGCGAGGGGGGATATTGCTGCAATTTTGATGGAGCCCGCCATGACCAATGTTGGCATCGTGCTTGCCGAGGAGGGCTACTTGGTGAAGGTGGGCGAATTGACCAAGAAATACGGCGCGCTATGGATTATTGATGAGACTCACACGATCTCTATGGGTATTGGTGGAATGACCCGGAGCCTCGGATTGAAGCCTGATTTTCTTACAATCGGGAAAGCAATTGGTGGAGGAATACCAACTGGGACATTTGGCATGACAAAGGAAGTCTCTGATGCAATATCGAGTCGAGTCTTGCTTGAACAGATTGATACTGGAGGTATAGGCGGAACGCTGGCGGGCAATGCTCTGTCCCTGGCTGCAATGCGGGCAACATTGTCCCAAGTCCTAACCGTCGAAGCATTTGAGAAAATGATTGCACTCGCCACTCGTTGGGCAGATGGGGTGGATGCGGCAATTAAGGAGTTCAATCTTCCTTGGCACTGCAATCGCTTAGGTGCACGTGCTGAGTACGTCTTCCAACCAGATGCGCCGCGAACTGGCCGTGAAGCCGCCGAAGCCGGTGATTTTGAATTGGAACAGTACATACATCTGCGTCTACTCAATGATGGGTTCCTGCTTACTCCATTTCACAACATGGCATTGATGTCTCCAGCAACTACTGAGGCTGATGTTGATGCGCACACGGAGGCGTTTCGAAAACTCTGCTCAGATTTAGTGGCTTGACTCCAGATACATAACATCGCGTCCCCACTCGGAGAATCCGAGATCTTTGTAGATTTTGATTGCGGCTGCATTTTCTGCGTCTACATAGAGCATTGCTGACATCAATCCCTGGCGACGAAGGTGAGCAAGTCCGGCGATCGTGATTGCTCTACCGATTTTCTTTCCTTGGTAAGAAGGATCGACTCCCATTGCATAGATTTCACCAATCGGATCGTGTCCGTGTTCTTCTTGCCCATCGTGCGAATGCGTGTGTGCGCCGTGGATTTTTGTCCAACAGAAGGCAATGAGTTCTTCCCCCGCGCCGGTAGCGATAGTTGCAAGGAAAAAACCCTGTGGGTCAAACCAACTTTCACCCATTCGTTGGTGCAAATTCTCGATTGTCCACCCACCCTGCTCTGGGTGTCCGGCGAAGGACCGATTATTGAGCGCGAGCCAACCCTCATCATCGAGTCCTGGAAGAAAGGACCGCAATTTCAGATCGGTTTCTAAAATCGGGAGAGGTTGGTTGAGCGACCTGCGCATTTGAATCACGGTTCTAGCGCGGACTAGTCCATAGTCCCTTGCCAATTTCTGCGCACTGGGCAGATCTCCGTGAGCCCACAACCGGGGGGATGTAATGCCGCAAATCTCTTGGAGAAGGGCGCGTCCGAGCCCCTTTCCTCGATAGTGAGGATGAATGACAAGTTCGGCGCTGGATCCAGCAACGGTATCGGTGAGATCAATGTGCGCATAGCCGACTATCAAGCCATCTGCCTTGACGATGAGATGTCGATCATCCTTATCGCCACCGTGCCGCAGGTGCAGGACAATATGTTCGGCGATCGGTGGAATTCCATCGTGCTCCGTCGCAGCGGAAATGAGATTGAGGACGCCCTCTTGCGCTCCAGGATCGAGATGATTGAGATTCTCTATCAATTACTGAACGCGTTCTGTAAGCAGACTTTCTTTACTTCCTGCTGGCAAAGTGAAGCGGTATCCAACATTTCGCACTGTGCCGATAATGGATTCAAATTCAGGTCCGAGTTTCGCTCGCAGACGACGGATATGAACGTCTACGGTTCGCGTACCGCCGAAGTAGTCATACCCCCAAATCTCTTGAAGCAGTTGGGCGCGCGTGAAAACACGCCCCGGATGTTGTGCCAGATATTTTAGGAGCTCGAACTCCTTGAAAGTTAGGTCCAGCGTTCGGCCTTTTACTTTTGCCGTGTATGCATTCTCATCGATCACAATATCGCCGGTACGAATTTCACCTGATGTTGGATCTAATGCATTCCTAAGTGCCATGTGCGCACCGATGGCAATGCGAATTCTCGCCTCAACTTCCGCCGGCCCGGCCGTGTCAAGAATGACATCGTCGATTCCCCACTCCGTACTGATCGCAGAGAGACCGCCTTCGGTCACGATGACGATTACCGGCGAGCCAATTCCGGTGGATGTCAGTAAGCGCGTAAGACTCTTAGCTGCCGGTAAGTCGCGCCGAGCATCAATGAAGAGGAGATCCATCTCCGGAACTTCTACGAGGAGACTTGCCTCAGCCGGAAGAATTCGTACTTGATGTTGGAGCAAACCAAGCGCAGGAAGTACCTCGGCACTTCCCAAAGCATTGGTGAGAAGAAGAACGCGTGCCATGATCGACTTCCTCTCTCTAATAACTCGCCCATAAATCAGTTGGAACTTCGGAGTTAATGGGTCAGACTACTCGCGTGAATTCCTTGGCTCCAATTCTAATTGTTCTCTCTCTGGCCACTGCCTATGGTTTCTGGTACCAACGCTCAAGGGGAAGGATTCGCGCCTCACATAAGGGCCCAGCAGCCGCTCTGAGTAGCGAAATACTTGGCGGCCCACTTGGATCAAGGGCTACTTTGGTCCAGTTCTCATCGGCTTTCTGCACCCCTTGCAGGGTGACCCGGATCCTTCTGGAAAATGTTGTTTCAGCATTGCCGGATGTGGTGCACATTGAAATAGATGCCGAAGCCCACCTTGATCTTGTCCGAAAACTCAATATTCATTCCACGCCAACTACCTTGATTCTGAATTCGCAAGGAGTGGAGGTGGGCCGTGCCGTGGGCGCTCCCAACCGCGACCAGGTTTTGAATTCCTTGGCATCGCTTAGGTAGAACTTTGCAGAGCGCCTGTAACTTGAAGGTGCGAACATCTCGCAATTAGCGCATTCATTTGATTTTCTTTACGCTTAACCCATGTTCCACTCTGAGCCCACGTTTTTCACTATGCGCCGCTTTCTGGATTTTGGTCGCATAGCGGGTTCTTTGTGTCGAATGTGATGTAAGCGTTTTTGCATTTACATCCATTTCCCGACACAACTTTAAGGAACTCACATGACACATTTTGCTTCTCAAATCACAGATGAAAACTCAGCAGAAGTTAAAACGATCGATGCACGTGGCCCGCGATTCTCGGCACTTCTAACAACTGGAGTTCTAATACTGGCTCTCGCCACGAATTCAGTATGGGTGCTTATTTTTCAGGCCGTAGTTTTTGCGATTGGCGCTTTTCGTGGACCGCAATTCACCCCCTATGCACAAATCTATAAATCTTTGGTACGTCCTCGCTTGAAGGGCGAGGTCCCTGCCGAAGATATCCGCCCTCCACAATTTGCGCAGAGCGTCGGATTGATTTTTGCCCTGGTTGGCATCGCCGGCTCTCTAAGTGGTCTCCCACTCATCTTTACAATCGCAACCAGCGCCGCGCTCGCCGCCGCCTTCCTCAACGCAGCATTTAACTTCTGCCTCGGCTGCGAGGTTTACCTTCTCCTACTTCGGCTCCGTTAGAATGGCTGACATGGCCGAACAGCATGAACTTCGCCAAAGAGGATTACGCCTCACCCCGCAACGAGAGCTCGTGCTCTCAGCTGTCCGTGAGTTGGGACATGCGACACCAGAAGAAGTCGCCGAGCGGGTTCGGCAGTCTCATCCCGGAATAAATCTTTCGACGGTTTATCGAAACCTCGAAACCCTGGAAAATGTGGGATTGGTGCAACACACCCACCTCGGTCATGGTGGCGCCACCTATCACGCCGCTGAAGAACTCACTCATCTCCACCTTGTTTGCGGAACGTGTGGATCTGTCGGTGACGCACCCATCGAAGTTGCGGCTAATTTCGTGAATTCGTTGGCCGATGATTATGGTTTCAAGACCGATGTCACTCATTTTGCGGTGTACGGCACCTGCGCTGACTGCGCTCGAGACGACATTTAATCTCTTCGCGCAGTAGATTGAGCATGTGACGCAGGTCCTTGTTGAAGATGGCCCAGATAAGGGTGCGGTCTGGCATTTTGGACAACCCAGCCAAGAGCAACGCGCTCTGGCAGCGGGCAACGCTTGGGCAGATCTCTCTCACTTCGAGATCATCGGCATTACAGGTCAGGATCGCTTACATTGGCTCCATTCACTCACAACTCAGCACCTTGAGAAATTAGCGCCCGGCATATGGACTTCTGCTCTTATTCTGGATCCGCAGGGCCACATCGAGCATCAGTTCAATCTGATGGATGACGGTGAGAGAACTTGGCTGACGTTGGATGCGGGGCGGGGGAAGGCACTGCTTGCCCATTTGGAGAAGATGAAATTTATGCTCCGTGTTGAAGTGCGCGATTTGAGCGGTGAGTATGCGTTGTTACGTGCCCCGGGACTTTCAGATTCTCTTGGCGGGCCATTTGCAATAGTGCCTCGAAATGAGATCGCGCTCTGGCACGAGAAATTTAATCAGAGTGCGGTTCGAGTTGGTACTTGGGCACTGGAGGCGGAAAGGGTCGCCGTTGGTAGGCCGCGAATAGGATTTGAAACCGATTACAAGTCAATTCCAAATGAACTTGGGCTGCTGAACAAATCAGTTCACATGAACAAAGGTTGCTATTGCGGACAGGAAACCGTTGCGAAGATTGCAAATTTGGGCAAACCTCCCCGTCGACTTGCAATGCTCCATTTGGATGGGAGTGTTATCAGTATTCCCGCGACCGGTGCTGATGTTGAAAAAGATGGTGTGAAGGTTGGATTTATCGGAACCGTCGCACGGCATTACGAATTAGGAACAATCGCACTTGCAGTATTGAAGCGGAGCATTCCGCTGGATGCGACACTAATGATTGAAGGGATTCCGGCAACTCAAGAGGCTACTAATTTAACTTAGTACACGAGAGCCTGCGTTGCCTCTCTGGTAATTTCTTCCACGAAAGTCGCCGTGCCGGCAATACGGATCCCCTTGATTTGATCGCCATCTTGAATATTTCTGCGAACCGCACATTGTGTGCAGAGCGTGACTGTTCCGCTCTCGATGAGAGTAGAGAGCATTTCATGTAGTGGCGCTGAATGCGGCAGAGAAAATTCTTCGGCTCGCCCTGGGATTGCGAACCATGATGCTTCACCTGCTAGCCAGAGAGAGACTTCAACGCCTGCCGCAAGTGCTATCGATGCAACTGAAAATGCTTGCGCAACCCGTTCAGCCTCAGCAGCCCCGGATGCCAGTTTGATAACCAAATTCGATGATCGTGCCATACAAGAACTCTAAAGGATGGAGCAGGTAGGCTGGCGACTATGGAGCGAGAAAGCCAGCAATGGCGCTAGTAACTTCTACGCTGCTGGCAACTATCGCGATACTTTTGGGTATCGTCTTGATTGTCTATGGACTCGGCGGCAAGCGACGGAGAGGCAGGAAATAATGGCTTTTACTATTCCCGAGGGCCTGCATCCGGACCTCAATCCGCTTGCATGGCTGGTTGGAACCTGGCGGGGAAAAGGACGCGGAGAGTACGAAGGTATTGAGCCCTTTCAATTTGCGCACGAAGTTGTGTTTGGCCACGACGGTCGCCCCTTCCTGAACTATTACTCTCGCTCCTGGCTCATTGATGATGATGACGAAATAATTCGTCCGGGTGCTTCCGAAACTGGATTTTGGCGGGTGAAGCCGGGCAACACTCTCGAAGTCATCATTGCCCACAACACGGGAATTGCCGAGGGTTGGGTTGGTCGATTCGACGGACCCAAAATACAACTTGTGATGGATCAAGGTTATTCAGCACCTTCAGCGAAAATTGTTACAGAAGGTTCGCGGTTGTATGGCCTGGTCGAGGGCGAACTCTTTTTCGCTTATGACATGGCCGCGGAGGGCAAACTGATGCAACCGCATCTCTGGTCGACACTTCCGCGTTCTTACGAATAACCAAATGGCTACCGATCAGATCGGAGAAGTACTGGCGGAGGTTGTCAGGAGCGGTTTCGTAGAATCACAGCACCGCGGACACATGGTTCTTCTTGGTGCTGATGGGAGCATCCACCTTTCGCGGGGAAATCCTTCTCTTCTTATCTATCCGCGCTCATCGATTAAGAGTATTCAAGCCTCCGCCATGGTTCGCGCAGGAATGCAATTGGAACCTCGGTTGTTGGCACTCGTTGCGGCAAGTCATTCTGGATCTGAAATACACCAGAGTGCTGCGCGAGAAATTTTACTCCTCGCCAATCTTGATGAGTCGGCTCTGCAGAATGCGAAAGATAGACCGTTGGGTGAAGCAGATCGAATCAAGTGGGGTGGCAAACCCGGTACCTCCTTGGCACAAAATTGCAGCGGAAAGCATTCAGGCATGCTTCTGACGTCGGTGATAAATGGGTGGCCTACTGAAAGTTATCTTCATCCAGAACATCCAGTTCAGGTGGCCTGCAGAGTCGAACTGGAATCCTTAGCCGGGGAAGAAGTTTCTTTCGTGAGTGTGGACGGTTGTGGTGCGCCCCTCTTCCTCATTTCGCTGCTGGGATTAGCGCGTGCGATTCGCAACATCACGATTTCCACCGATCCCATCCACCGCAGTGTCATCGGCGCTTGTCGCGACTTTCCTGAGATGGTGGCAGGCGAGGGGCGTTTGACCACTCGGAAGATGCGTGAAATCCCTGGATTATTCTTAAAAGAAGGGGCCGAAGGAGTTCAAGTTGCCTCACTTCCGGACGGCCGCTCGCTTGCCGTCAAGGTCGATGATGGCTCAGCACGCGCTCTGGGCGTGCTCCTTGTTGCAGCCTTGGAATCGTTTGGAGTTGTTTCATCATCTGAGTCAACTCCAATCTACGGGGGTAAAGAAGTTGTCGGCTCCATTCGCGCAAATTTCTAGCCTGGATAGACTTCTCGAATGAACCGACGCATCGCCACTTTGATGGTGCACTCATCCCCCCTGGATCAAGCTGGCATCGGTGATGCGGGTGGAATGAACGTGTATGTGGCCGAGAACGCCAAGCGGATGGCTGCAATGGGCGTCGGCGTTGATATCTTCACGCGACGCAACCATCCAGATCTTCCTGATGTCGTTGAGTTTGCCCCCGGTGTAACCGTTCGCCATTTGACTGCCGGGCCGGTTAGCGGAGTTGCGAAGGAGGATTTGCCTAAATTTTGCGAGGAATTATCAGAAGAATTTCTTCGAGCAATCCAATCTAAGCCAGGATACGACGTCATCCACTCCCACTATTGGATTTCCGGGAAGGTTGGCATTGCTGCGAGCAAGAAGTTGGATATCCCTCTTATTCACACGATGCACACGATGGCGCGTGTGAAGAACCTCAATCTTGCTGAAGGTGAATCGGCAGAGCCAGAAGAGAGAGTTGTCGGAGAGACCGAAGTTGTGGCGGCATCAAGTGCACTGATTGCAAATACTGATGCGGAAGCGGCGAGCTTAGTTTCCTTGTACGGCGCGTGTCCAGATATCGTTCACGTAGTCACTCCGGGAGTGGACCTCTACACATTTACACCTGGAAGTGGAAAGTCGAGCGCACGAGCACTCTTGCAGATTCCGCACGACGCCCACGTGGTGACATTTGTCGGACGCATTCAGCCCCACAAAGGCCCAGAGCTTCTCATCCGCGCAACCGCTGAGATGCTTTCACACTCTCCGCATCTACGGGCCAAACTCATCGTCTTCATCATCGGTGGGGCCTCCGGAAATGGTGTCGAGGAAGTAGAGCGATTGAAAGAGTTGGCCAGTTGGCTCAATCTCTCCGATGTCGTTCGATTTTTACCACCGCTGCCACGCACCGAACTTCCCAACTGGTATCGCGCCGCTGACTTGGTCTGCGTACCAAGTTATAGCGAATCATTTGGGCTTGTAGCTCTTGAAGCACAGGCCTGTGGCACTCCTGTCATCGCGACGGCCGTAGGTGGCTTGCGAACTGCAGTGGCCGATGGCATTTCTGGCGTTCTTGTTGATGGTCATGATCCACGTGCATGGTCTTCGGTCATTGCCAGATTACTTGTCGAACCACAACGACGAATTTTGCTTTCAATTGGCGCTCTCGAACACTCGTCTCACTTCGGATGGGACGCAACGGCGCGGGGCACACTTGATACTTATGACCGAGTGCTTTCACAAATGGAACGCCAAAAAGCTTCATCGGACGGCTAACTCCAATGGCTAGTATCGATCCTCGAATTACGATTGAAGATTTCTTAGAGTCACATGACATCGAGTACGAACGGAAAAATCACGATACATTTTTACTTACCCTTCCGGGTGAAAAGAAATTGCAGACCCACTGTGCACTTATTGTCGGTGACCACTCATTGAGTATTAATGCATTCATCATCCGTAAGCCTGATGAGAATCAGGTGAAAGTATTTGAGTGGTGTATGCAGAAGAATGCAGCGATGTACGGAGTTGCATTTGCACTGAACGAATTGGGAGATTTGTACCTTGTCGGGCGGTTGCCGCTCTCTGTAGTGAGTGATCAAGAATTGGATCGCCTTATTGGGGGCGTACTTCAGTATTCAGATGCCTCTTTCAACCCACTTCTCGAGTTGGGTTTTGCCACTGCAATTCGCCGCGAATGGGCCTGGCGAGTTTCACGGGGAGAGTCATTAGCCAATCTCAAAGCTTTTGAGCACTTGATTTAGTTCTAGATTTGAATACAGGGCTCGGTACTTGGCAAGATAGACCTATGACTTACACATTGATCTTGCTCCGACACGGTGAGAGCGAATGGAATGCGAAGAATCTATTCACTGGATGGGTCGATGTCCCTCTTTCACATGCTGGAGAGATAGAAGCAGCCAGAGCAGGGGTGCTTCTCAAGAGTCGTGGCTTGCTGCCGGACCTTCTGCATACTTCTCTGCTTCGCCGGGCAATTCAAACATCGCAAATTACGTTAGAGACATGTGATCGACAGTGGATTCCGGTGCGACGAACGTGGCGTCTGAACGAGCGACACTACGGTGCACTACAAGGCAAAGACAAGAAGGCAACTTTGGAGGCCTACGGCGAAGCGCAGTTCAAGTTGTGGAGGCGTTCGTACGATGTTCCGCCACCACCCATTGATGATGCAGATCCATATAGCCAGGTGAACGATCCACGTTATGCCGACCTTGGCCCGGCCCTGCCACGAACGGAATGCCTCAAGGACGTTGTTGTGCGGATGCTTCCTTACTGGGAGGAGTCAATCGTGCCTGATTTGCGGACGGGCAAAGTTGTACTCGTAACCGCTCACGGAAACTCTATCCGCGCCCTTGTAAAGCATCTTGATGGAATTTCTGATGCAGATATTGCCGAACTCAATATCCCGACGGGTATCCCTTTGCTTTACGAACTCGACGATCAGATGCGACCAGTAAAAAAAGGTGGCGAGTACCTAGATCCAACTGCCGCCCAAGCGGCAATCAGTGCCGTGGCCAATCAGGGTCAGCGTTCGTCCGTTTCTGATGCGAACTCTCCGGTGACGAGGAAGTAAACCCGTCTAGCCACAGAAACTGCATGATCTGCACAGCGTTCGTAGTAGCGACCAAGCAATGTCATATCGATCGCGCACTCAATGCCATGGGGCCAGGCATCGTCTAGTAGCGTGAGAAATAACTTACGATGCAATTTGTCCATTTCATCATCGTCTGTTTCTAACTCCACTGCCGACTGCAAGTCGTGCGTCTCAAGCACATGCGTGGTTTTATCAATAATATTCTTGGCAACTTTTCCCATGGCTTGAATAGTGTCGGCTAATTCTGGCGGGACCGCCTTTGCGGGATATCTCATCCGCGCAATCTTTGCGATGTGGTGGGTCATGTCGCCCATACGTTCGAGGTCGGCGCTCATTCTTAGAGACGTGACGAGCGTTCTTAAGTCACCGGCTACAGGTTGTTGACGAGCGAGCACATTGAGAGTTTTCGCATCTAATTCGTGCTGCATTACATCGATCACATCATCATCGGAGATGATTTGCTCGGCCAATTGCAGATCTGCCTCTAGCAGCGCAGTTGTCGCCAACTCCATCGCTTTAGAGACCCGCTGACTCATATCAATAAGAGTCTGGCCAATGGCATTGAGATCATCGTGAAACGCGTCGCGCATGGAGTAACAATATCTTGTGAATGGTCGGTTTCGGGGGCCCTAAGTGAACGGGAATTGAATGACTCGCTAAGACTTGGCTTTATGAGTGGCTTAACTGGCTGCGGGTTGGGTATGGAAGGACCTGCGACTCTACGATAAGGGGGTGCTAAGACGGCGACGAACAAGTACGCAGATTCGACCGACGTGGGATCTACCCTCGGGCATCATTGACTTGCTCCAAATTGTGGACGCCGAATATCTGGTGTTGGCGCCCGGCGAAGTGATTCTGGATTCGTCCAAACGAACCGAAGCCCTGGGTCTTAGTAGAGACGGAAGATTGGTCTCAGACCAGATTCTCCCCCTTGTGCGGGCAGCCAGACGATCTGGACAGTATCAAGAGGCCACCGTCGCTCTGCCGCGGGGTCCAATTGGAGAAGGTACGCATGATCTACAGGTGAGGGTCTCGCCAATAGGCGGACAAGGACTAATCGTGGTTCTCATATTTGATGAGAGCGAATTTCGTCGCCTAGATGCAATTCGGCGCGATTTCATTGCAAATATTTCGCATGAATTGAAGACGCCAATTGGTGCTCTCTCCATTCTCAGTGAAGCAGTTCTGGGCGCCCGCGACGACCCCGATGCAATTGTTAAATTTGCAACACGGATGCAGGCGGAGGCAAAGAGACTTTCGGATCTTGTTCAGGAGATTATTGATCTTTCACGATTGCAGGATGATGATCCTTTAAAGAATGCGAAAGTTCTCAATCTCTCCGATTTAATCGCGGATGCGATTGATGCCTCTCGTATGGCTGCAGATTCGCGGAGTATTTCGCTGAGTTTTAGCGAGTCAGATGAATTCCTAGTCTTGGGGGATCGTCATCAAATTCAGATGGCGATTAGCAATCTGATCGAGAATGCGATCAACTACAGTCCAGATGGCACTCGAGTGGCAATCGCATTGCGAACTCAAGACGATCTTGCGGAAATTTCGATTTCGGATCAAGGGATAGGCATTCCAGAGAAGGACATTGAGCGGATCTTCGAACGTTTCTATCGAGTAGATCCAGCCCGTTCGCGCGCGACTGGAGGTACTGGTTTAGGTTTGTCCATCGTTAAACATGTTGTCGCAAATCATGGGGGAGATATTTCCGTATGGAGCGAAGAAGGTGCTGGTACGACTTTCACGATCCGTCTGCCCCTCTATCGCCGGGCAGAATCAAATAGTATTGCTATGTCACAATCGGAGGAAAAATGACACGAATCCTCGTCGTTGAAGATGAAGACTCTTTCTCGGAAGCGCTTTCTTATCTCTTGGGACGTGAAGGATTTGAAGTTGGAGTCGCTGACACTGGACCCAAAGCTATTGAGGAATTTGACCGTCACGGTGCCGATCTCGTTTTGCTGGATCTCATGCTTCCTGGGTTATCGGGAACCGAAGTATGTAGACAACTGCGCACGAGATCGAATGTTCCAATTATTATGTTGACTGCCAAAGACTCAGAAGTAGACAAAGTTGTGGGCCTCGAGCTTGGTGCCGATGATTACGTGACCAAGCCCTACTCTTCACGCGAATTGGTGGCTCGCATACATGCGGTTCTCCGTAGAAATAGTGATACAGGCTTCTCATCCGATGACGGACATGTACTTGTGGCTGGCTCGGTACGAATGGATACCGAGAGGCACATTGTGACCGTCGATAATGCCACTATCAATTTTCCACTCAAAGAGTTTGAACTCCTTGAGTTCCTTATGAGAAATTCTGGACGAGTGGTAACGCGTATGCAACTTATTGATCGCGTATGGGGAAGCGATTACGTAGGCGATACAAAGACTTTGGACGTCCACATTAAAAGATTGCGGTCAAAAATCGAGAAAGATCCTGCCAACCCTTTGTTAATCCAGACCGTGCGCGGTCTGGGTTACAAAATGGAGGCTTAGCGACCCAAACTAGAGTTAACTAGTGGGTGCTCCAACAAGTGCAAACTCGCCGGCGCGTTCGCGGACAATCACATCGAGTGTTAACTCCCCAGCAACTCCAAAGAATATGTGTAATTTGGTGCGTGTTCCAATAGCAGCGTTAAGACCAGGAATTGCTGCACTCGCGTTGGCGCTATCCCCGCTAAAGAACAGGGGCGTATTTTGTACGAGTGGTAATTCATTCTGTGAAAGTGTTGCGGTGATTCCATCGGCCATTATTCCGAGAAGCACATCGTCCTTCGAAGATCTATTTACGATCGAACCAACAAGAACTGCAGAACCATCAGGCTGTGCCACAAGCAACATCGAAGTCACTTTCAAGTCACTGCCGTAAGTGGTTATCGAACCATCCACACCGTCGGTAACTTGAGCGATCTGACTTGTCGCTGCGTCACTGCCAGCTCCACATGCGGTAAGCGAGAACCCCAGAGTTATAGATAGGGCGACGATTGCAGCGGTTCGCAGATGCATGTGGTTCTCCTCCAGGTATATGGGCTGCGTAATTCTCTCATGGCGCAAGGAATATCCAAGAAGCCGGTATTTTGCGCTTAAATCGGGGGTGATGGTGATCACTAATCGCTGGTATTATTAGGGCCTAACGAAGGGCATTACATGTCATTTAAGGTTGGCGAAACCGTTGTTTACCCCCATCATGGAGCGGCTCTAATCGAAGCGATCGAAACTCGTTTAATCAAAGGTGAAGAGAAGACTTATTTGGTTCTCAAGATTGCGCAAGGAGATCTGACCGTCCGCGTTCCATCCGAAAATATCGATCTAGTGGGCGTCCGCGATGTCGTAGATAGTGCCGGACTGGAGCGGGTATTTAATGTTCTGCGTCAGCCGTATACAGAAGAACCCACCAACTGGTCTCGACGTTACAAGGCCAACCTTGAGAAGCTTGCCTCTGGCGATGTAATCAAGGTTGCTGAGGTTGTGCGAGATCTCTACCGACGTGACCTTGATCGCGGACTATCAGCTGGTGAGAAGCGAATGCTGGCCAAGGCCAAGCAGATTCTTGTCTCCGAACTTGCCCTGGCCGAACGCACGGACGAAGAAAAGGCCGGATTCATTCTTGATGAGGTACTTGCTTCGTAACTCCCTTTGTCGGAAGGCTCTTCATGTCGCTGCCCCCCGTAGATAAGGCTGGCTACTCCGGATTTCGAACTGGAGTGGGTGTCGACGCCCATGCTTACTCAATGGATCATGACCGACCTATGTGGCTCGGCGGGATCCATTGGCCAGATGAGATCGGTGTCGAAGCCCATTCCGATGGAGATGTCGCCGCCCACGCAATCTGTGACGCACTCTTCGCGGCGGCGGGTTTGGGAGATCTCGGCTCCAATTTCGGGGTGGATAGACCAGAGTACAAAGCCGCATCTGGTGCTCAACTCTTGGCCGAGACTCTGCGAATCATCCGTAGCGCCAATTTTGAAATCGGGAACGTGAGTGTGCAAGTCATCGGCAACCGCCCGAAACTGGGTGCTCGTAGAAGTGAGGCCGTTGCCGCACTTTCTCGGGCGCTCGACGGCGCCGATGTTTCGATTTCAGGGACAACGACAGATGGTTTGGGATTTACGGGTGAAGGTCGTGGCTTGGCTGCTATCGCCTCTGCACTAATTTACACTGCTTCTTAATTATCACTATCTAGAGGATTGGTTGACCCGATGAGTTCGTTCGCGTTGTACGACACGATGTCGCGTACAACGAAACCATTTCTCCCAATTAAAAAAGGTGAAGTAAGCATTTATTTGTGCGGTGCAACGGTTCAAGCCTCACCGCACGTTGGTCATGTCAGAAGTGCCATCAATTTCGATATCCTCCGTCGTTGGTTGATGAAATCCGGATACGAAGTGACCTTTATTCGCAATGTCACCGATATTGATGACAAGATCTTGCATAAGGCGATCCACGAGAAAATGCCTTGGTGGGCTCTGGCCATGAAGTACGAGCGCGAGTTTGCGGCCGCCTATGAAGCCCTCAACGTCATCGCTCCCACGTACGAGCCGCGGGCAACCGGACACATCACTCAGATGATCGACTTAATGGCCAATTTGATGGAAAAGGGAGTTGCCTACGCACCCGGCAATGGGGATGTCTACCTTCAGGTACGCAAACTCAAATCGTACTTAACCCTCTCTCGACAGAATGTGGATGACCTGCAATCTGCAGCAGATGCTGAAGAGACCTTTAAGAAGGACCCGCGCGATTTCGCAATGTGGAAAGCCGCGAAAGAGGGAGAACCGTCTTGGCCGACTCCCTGGGGTCCGGGCAGACCAGGTTGGCACTTGGAGTGCTCGGCTATGGCGCACGCGTATTTAGGGGAAGCTTTTGATATTCACGGTGGCGGTTTAGATCTAATTTTCCCCCACCACGAAAATGAGATTGCACAGTCGCAAGCGGCGGGATGGGCATTTGCAACCACATGGATGCACAACGCCCTCGTGACTGCGTCGGGTGAGAAGATGAGTAAGTCTCTCGGCAATTCGATGCAGGTGAAAGCAGTTCTCCAACACGTGCGACGCATTGAATTGCGCTGGTATCTCAGTAGCGCGCATTACCGATCGATCCTTGAATATTCACCTGAGTCGCTCGAAGAGTCTGCCACGGCATTTCGTCGTCTTGAAAGTTTTCTCAAGCGCGCCTGCATAGCCTTAGGGAAAGTTCCGGCTCCAACTCTTTCGCAAGAATTTACTGATGCAATGAATGACGATTTGGCTGTACCACAGGGACTGGCCCATATTGCCGAAGCACTTCGCGTAGGAAATATTGCAATAACCGCCGACGACCAAAAAACATTGGAATTGAAGGCGTCAGAAATTCGCGGGGCACTCGATGTTCTTGGTTGCGATCCTTACGACTCAGTCTTTGCAACCAGTGATGGGACCGATCTTGAAACGGCACTTTCTGGCACGATCGAACTCGCCCTGGCGCAACGTCTTGCGGCACGCGCGCGGAAGGATTTTGCTGCATCCGACCAGATACGCGACGAACTGGGCGAATTAGGAATCATTGTTGAAGATACGCCGCAAGGACCACGTTGGTCGATAAAACCTAAGGAAGAGCGGAAATAACATGGCTGGAAATTCAGAGCGTCGTGGCGCGGTACGTTCATCCAAAAAGGGTGCGACAACGGGTACCGGCGGGAAGAACAAACGTCGCCTCGCCGGTAAAGGACCTACCCCGAAAGCTGAAGATCGCCCGTATCACGCTGCTGCGAAGCGAAAGAAAACTGCTGGGGCCAAGGAGACTCGGCCCCGTGCTCCTCGTCAGAAGAGCGAGCGTCCAAAGGGCGGCGGTGAATTGGTTGCCGGTCGGAATGCAGTTGTTGAAGCACTTAGGGCAGGAGTTCCCGCTACGGAATTGATCATTGCCAGAAGCATTGACGTTGACGACCGCATCACTGAGTCATTGAAGTTGGCGATGGCAATTCACCTTCCAATCAGAGAAGTACATCGCGCCGAAGTTGAGGGCCTCTCTGGAAGCAGCCAGGGAGTCTTGCTGGCAATCAAGCCATATCAATACTCAAGTTTTGAGGAGATAGCGGTTCGAGCAAAGAGTCCGATGTTGATCGTTGCTCTTGACGGTGTGACTGATCCACGAAATCTGGGAGCCATCGTCCGAAGTGCGGCCGCATTTGGTGCGGACGGAGTTGTCATGACCGAACGCCGCGCCGCGGCAATGACTGCATCGGCTTGGAAGAGTTCGGCTGGCGCCGCTGCACGAATGCAGATCGCGCAGGTTTCAAATTTGTCGCGCGCGATTGATGCGGCAAAGAAGTTGGGCTGTTTCGTAATCGGACTTGATGGCGAATCTGAGAATTCTTTAAGCAAGATGAAACTTGCCAAGGAGTCAATCATGATCGTTGTCGGTAGCGAGGGAAAGGGACTTTCTCGACTTGTCAAAGAGAAATGCGATCTAGTTGTTGCAATTCCGATGAGTACAACTACAGAGTCGCTCAATGCGAGTGTTGCAACATCAATCGCACTTTTCTGGGTGGATGAGCAACGCCGCACACAATGAAGTTCTCACGACTCATCGCTTGCGGAGATTCCTTCACTGAAGGAATGTCTGATCATGTGGTGAACGGCGAGTATCGTGGTTGGGCAGATCGAGTTGCAGATGTCATGTCTGAGCAAGTTCCAGATTTCACTTATTTAAATTTGGCGGTACGGGGAAAGTTGGTCAGACAGGTTGTCCAGGATCAGATTCCGGTCGCTCTTACTTATGTGACAGGCCCCGAGACTCTTCTCTCCTTCCATGCTGGGGCCAATGATGTGCTGCGTCCCAATTACAGAGCAGAGATAGTCCTACCGCTCTATCGACAAGCAGTTCGCGATATTTCGAAATCTGGGGCAACGATCCTTCTCTTCACCGTGCTAGAAAGAACCGATCGGACGGGCAAGACCGCGGATCTCTGGGAGTCCCGCTTCCGTGTGTTCAACGAGAATGTCCGATCGGTGGCCAGGGAAGTTGGCGCCGTAGTGGCAGATGCCAATGCGGAGAATGTCCTAAGCGATCGTCGCTTTCTTGCCGATGACCGGCTCCACCTCAATCCACTTGGACACGATCGAGTGGCGCAAGGTGTCCTGGAAAAATTAGAGTTTCCGCACTCAACGAATTGGCGAGAGCCATTAGCGCCACGCGCGAAGGTGGGAATTCGGGAAAGAATAGCTTCCAACTTTCGTTGGTGTCTGATTTTTTTGCTCCCGTGGATGTGGCGACGATTTCGCGGAAAATCTTCCGGGGATGGAAGATCGGCAAAACATTCGATCCCAGTTTCCTGGAAAAGCCCGCAGAATAGTGGCTAGGCGGCCTAGTCTGGTCTGAATTTCTTCAATCTCAAATGCGCTGACATAATGCGCTGGTAAGAAAGGCCTCCCTAGCTCAGTGGTAGAGCATCCGCCTTGTAAGCGGAAGGTCGTCAGTTCAATCCTGACGGGGGGCTCCATTTGTCCACAGTAATTCAGAATCTTTACCAAGCTCATTAGTTTGTGCCATACTTAAGCCATAGTTCCCCACCGTCCTCCGGGACTGGTGGGGCTTTTTCATATAAGGAATCATTGTGCTTAAAACAACAGTCATTATGGACTACCAGAATGTTCACATTACTGGTTCCAAATTGCATGGTTTCAATCTCGGGCATCATCAGCATTACATTGATCCAATTAAATTTGCAGAAGAATTAATTGAGAAGCGAAATTCAAGGATTAAAGAAGGTTTCTCATCGGCCACAGTTTCCAAAGTTTTAGTTTATCGTGGTTTGCCATCAAACGTTCATAATCCAATTCAATATGCGCGCAATCTTGCGCAGGCCGCTTTTTGGGAGCGCGATAAACGGGTCATCGTTACTCACCGCCCTTTGAAATATACATTTGAGAGAGATGCTTCGGGCACACCTGTTTTAGATAGTAGCGGCGAGAAAATTCCGATTGGTAAACAAGAAAAAGGCATTGATGTTTTGTGTGCACTTGCACTGGTCCGGGAAGTGAGGACTGCCGACTTAGTGATCCTCGCGTCCCAAGATACAGACTTAATTCCAGCTATTAATGAAGCAACTTCTCTGAGAATAGGAAAGGTAGAAACCTGTTCCTGGTACCTGAAAGGGAATCACTCAAGTAGGGAGATTAGGTCTGAGTCCTCGGCAGTGTGGAATACGAGGTTGAATGCCGCTAACTTTGAAAAGGCCCGCGATATTAATGATTACAGTAAAAACTAGTGTTGTCAGATTCACCCAAACAAATCATTTGCCACGATCGTGGATCCCATAAAACACTGAAGGCCCCCACGCATGGGTGGCTTAGAAGAAGTACTTGATGAAGAGCCAGATTGAGGCTCCAAATCCAACACTCATGACAAGCACTCTGTAAAATAGCGGAGACATCTTGGTTGCCCACCGGCCACCGAGGGTTCCGCCGATGCTCGAACCAAGGAACAAGGCAAAGGCAAGCGACCAGTACACGTGACCGCTAAATACGTAGACGATGTTTGATGCGATGCTCGTGACTCCGACGATGATATTTTTTGCTGCGTTGAGAGTTGCTGGATCTTTGGGGTTTCGCGCCAGAGATGTAATCACCATGACACCCTGACCAGGTCCGAAATATCCGCAGTAAAGCCCACTTGAGGCAATGCCAAGTGTTTCGGCAATTTCATTGCGTCGGCTGAGGCGAGGTTTGGTTGGCAGTAGAAGGGTGAGTGTGGCTGCCAGCAATAGAAATGGAACGACGTGTTCGAAGATGTTTGGGGGAAAGATTAGGAGAAGTGTCGCTCCAATTAAGGCGCAGATAGTGGAAATGATGATGAGCCGTTTATAGTCCTTAATAAGTTTTACTGCAGTGTGCTCTCCGGCTCGAATAGCAAATAGATTGGCGCTGGAGACACCCAAGGCATTTGTAATTGCCGCATCAACGGGAGGAAGTCCGAGTGCGAGCAGGACTGGGTAGGAAATGAGAGAAGCCCCACCAGCCATTCCGTTGATTGTGCCGACGACGAGCCCCGCAATGACTGTGATTGCAAATCCCAGCATCCAGGACCCCTAGTTCCTTCTGGCCCAATAGCCAAGACTGGGAGCATACCTTTGCCTTAGACTCACCGTAGTGATTTACTCGTAATCGAGCGCCAAGAACGGAGTGACCATGGCAAATAAGGAACAGAAGAGCAACGCGAACCAGAAGAAAGAACCAAAACTCTCTCTCAAAGAGAAGCGTGCGAAGAAGCAGGAGAAGAAAGAGAAGAATAAGTAGTTCGTTCTGGCTTAGTCGTCCTCTTCATCCTCTTCATCATCTTCTGGCTGTGTTGTGGGTTTCGGTATTCCAGAAGGTTTTATTGTTGTGGGTGCAGGAGATACCGTAACTGAAAGTGAAAGTCCCTCATCATCGTCGCTTTCGGAAGTTGGAAGCGACGATGGGAGTGATGACGGACCAACTAGTGAATGCTCTGAATTTTTTCGGCCATCAGAATCATCCTCATCTACCCCACCTGGGGCAAGCGCGGGGTTGCTGATGGTTGATGCAGGCTTTACTGGAGACGCATCGCTCTTTCCTGTTACGACCTCACTGATGGCGCCGGCAACTGCTTTAACAACTTTTGCGCTCTGGTGGCCCGCACTCACTATGGGAGCCGGTCCTCTTCCTGTAACAGCAGCGGCGGCAAGGGATGCAGAAGCCAGAATTCCCACTGAAAGAATTGATGTGACCACAGTTCGTCTCGTGTGAGAGATCCTGCCAGTGAGGAGCTGAACTGGCTGGCCAATCTCAGACGGAAGTACCGGTGGAATCGAAATAGGTGAAAGATCGTGTACATGCGAGAGTAGGTTAAGCGTGCTTCGCAATTTCTCAAACTCGGGTGCAGCGTTCGACTTGAGATTGTTGATTAAATCTTCGCTATCTTCCAGCGAAAAATCTTTATTTTTATTCATTCTGCATCACCCCCTTGAGAGCATTTCGTTAAGCTGTTTGAGTCCGCGGTGCGTTAGTACCCTTACATTTCCAGGTGTTTTACCTACGATTTCAGCCACATCATTTACTTCCAGGTCTGCAACTACCCGTAGCATGATGATTTCTGCGTACTCTTGCGGCAATTTCTTAATCAGATCCATGACCTCGACCATTGTGGAGTTCTCACCCATCCAATCTCCATCATGAAGTTCGGACGTGACTCCTTCTCGCTTTCTTTTTCGCGCCAGGTCAGTGGCGGAATTTCGAGCAATCGTGTAAATCCATCCCCTAAAGGCCTTGGAGTCACCGTCAAAGCCCTTAATTGACGTCGCAACTTTGATCCAAACTTCCGAGGAGAGGTCTTCTGGATCATTGGTAAACATGGCGAGGTAGCGGACCATGCGTGGCTGGAAGTGTCGCCACAGAAGGGTGAATGCTGAATCGCTGCCACGGATTGCCTCCTCTACTAGTTTGTCGTAATCAGGCAGATCGGATGGAGCATCGGTGAACTCTTCACTCTGCTCGTGCGCATTGCCGATCTTTTCTTCTGACTCTTCCATCTGCCCCTAACCCTTTTGCGGTGTTGCCTCAAAGATTAACTCTCTTCAGCCTTCGCGGATGCCCAGCGGCGAGGAAGAGACGATTCCCGAGTCGTCATCGCCCTCATCGCCCTCATCGCCCTCATCGTCTCCATCGTCTCCATCGTCTCCATGGTGGGAGCTGGTTTCAGCGGGGAATTGGAGTGGGGGCCATGGCGAGGTGGCGGTGCTTGTATCAAAGCGTGGGGTGTGGTCTGCGTCGATTTCAATGCGGGGTACCACGGTTGAGGTGTCGAACTGGAATGTAGGAACAACTGTGCTCGTATCCAGGATCAGTACACCTACCCCGCCCTTGATTTTGATCGGTTCGACCTTTTTTGCGTGCTTGGGGTGAGAGTTTTCTTTCTTGTGATTGTCAGCCTGGGCCAGAGCCAGATTGGAACCAGAGAGGAGCAGGGCTCCTACCGCGATGGCGGCGAGATGGTTCCGGTTGAGGGCTTTCATGGCAATCCTCCCAATGGGGTTAGTGGGGTATGTGGGTATCTGGTGCTTAGAACGATTGGAAAGGCCCCTGCGTTACAACCAACGAGTGAGATTTTTGACTCAGTAGACTTGCAGGATGATGGAGCCAGGCACTTTCCCAGCGGAGGCATTTAAAGATGTCTTAAGCGCAAATAAGGGTTTTGTCGCGAATTTCCAAGGCCGAGAACTCACGGGGACGGCGGCGCAGGGCTTGGCGATCGTGACCTGTATGGATTCGCGGATTAACCCCCTTGCTGTAGTTGGGATGGCGTCAGGGGATGCCAAGATTTTGCGAAATGCCGGTGCCCGGGTGACAGAGGATGTACTACGCACTCTGGTCCTTGCGACTTACCTGCTGGGAGTCGATCGGATTCTGGTCATGCCTCATACCGACTGCCGAATGGCGCAGAGCAACGAAGCGGATATTCACGCAACGATCTTTGAACAGTACGGAGTCGATACTCGCAGCCTTGAATTTAGAACGGATCGAGATCAGCGCCAGGCGCTCGCGACCGATCTCATGCGGATTCGCTCGTACCCGCTTCTGCGAAAGGGCGTGGTGGTGGCTGGCGCAATTTATGACGTGAGCACTGGAGTATTAGAGCCGTTGGATTGCTGAACTGATGAAGCTGAAAGTCACCCTTTGGTTTGCCAATGTTTTTGGTGCTCTTTCCAGGCTAACTGGGCGGGGCAGTGGCGTCATGGTTACCGGGCGGATAATCCTCAAACTTATGCCCAGTGCGGTTGCTACCCTCTCCAAGAATCGCAGAATTGTTCTCATCACCGGAACTAACGGCAAGACCACGACAACTTCTCTCATCTGCAATGCGCTGAGCACGACAACCAGAACGATTAGCAATTTCACGGGGGCGAATCTCTTCGCGGGTGTGGCAACCGCCCTGGGCCAAGATACAAAGGCAACAACTGCAGCACTTGAGGTTGATGAAATGGTTCTACCGTGGGCCATCACTCAGACCAGGCCGGAATTGGTTGTTCTTCTCAATCTTGGGCGAGACCAACTAGATCGCCTCTCGGAAGTCCGCTCTGTTGCGCAGAAATGGAAAGTGGCTCTTCTTGGACTACCAGCGAATTGTCAGATACTCGCCGATGCAGATGATCCCTTTGTCGTCTGGGCCGCGCAAGATTGGTCAAGAGTCATCTGGTTTAGTGCTGGGACAGCGGGGCATATGGATGCCTCGACCTGCCCTGTTTGCGGGCACGTTTTGGGGTGGTCTGATGGTGGAAACTCTTATCACTGTGAATGCGGCTTCAAGAAACCCAATCCAGAATGGGTTTTAAAGGATGACACTCTGCGCGGTCCGCACGGAGAGATGATCGAAGTGGTGAGTCGAATCCCCGGGAGAGCGGCACTTTCAAATGCAGCTCGGGCGATCATTTCTGCTTCTGTGATGGGAGTTCCCTCAGCCACTGCGGCAAATGCGGTTTCAATGGTTTCGAGCGTCGATGGACGTTTTGGCGAATTGCACATCGGCACAACTACTTTCCGACTTCTTCTTTCCAAGAATCCCGCAAGTTGGCGGGAGACCTTAGCGACGAGTTCGACGAGTGGTCCCGAGACGGTTCTCCTCGCAGTAAATGCGAATACGCAAGACGGCAAGGACACATCTTGGCTTTGGGATGTTGATTACTCGCCACTGCGCGGGAGAGTTGTCTTAGTTACTGGCGAGCGGGGCATTGACGTGTCAGCGCGACTAACCGTCAATGAAATTCCGCACCGGCTGGTTAACGACGAATTAGAGGCGGCGCGGGTGATAGGAGATAGGAAAGCGGATTTGATTGCTTCATATACCGCCTTCCACCGATTGTCGAAGTCGGTGAGACGCAGATGACTTTTTCTATCATCCATCTTCTCCCAGAATTGTTAGGAACATATGGAGACCGTGGCAATGTTGACATCTTGAGTTGGCGGCTTAAGCAGCGCGATATCGCGCACGAAGTTCTAACAATTGGCATTGGAGAAAAGGTTCCAACAAGTGCTGATCTCTATCTCCTGGGTGGGGGCGAGGATGATGCGCAGATTGCAGCCAAGGAAATTTTGGCGCGAAAAGATGGAATGAAGAAAGCGCTGGAGAGTGGTGCACATATATTTGCCGTCTGCGCGGGATTTCAAATATTAGGAATGAATTTTCCGGCCTCAGGAGGGCGGATAGTTCCTGGACTTGAATTGATCGCAGTCGAAACCATCTCTGCAGAGTTACGTTCGGTGGGGGAAGTAATTTCTGAACCGACTATTCCGATCGCCACGTTGACCGGCTTTGAGAATCACAGTGGGCAGACCCGTCTGCTCGAAGGGATGCAGCCCCTTGGACAGGTAGTACATGGAATCGGCAATGGGGCAGGAAGCAATTCTGAGGGCCTGGTGACAGATCAAGTAGTCGCCACGTATATGCATGGTCCAGCACTGGCGCGAAACCCAGAACTAGCAGATTGGATACTTGAAAGAAAGTTGGGCGCGATGTCACCAATCTCCGCACCAATATTCGAGCAACTTCATGATGAGAGAGTGCGAGCAGTCACCCACTAATTGACTTCGGGATTAGTTCTTCTAAATGGCTGACGCGTAATGGGCGGGTTCAGATCGTTGAGGAATTGTTTGATGACTGCCTGAGTTAGGGCCGGTTTTTCCTTAAGAACAAAGTGCGACGTGCCTGGAATGATCGCTAACTGCCCTTGTGGAATTGCCCGGTACATAGACGCGGTATGTTCGATCTCCATCCGCTCGTCGTCACCCGCCATAATGAGGGTCGGGCAGGGAATTTTTGCCAGATCATCCGGTGTTAACGTCGGTTCGCTATTCCAGATATCTCTCATACGACGCACTTTCTCGTCGAGTGATTCTGGTGCATCAGGTGATCGCTGCGCATGTTCTAATCGGTCTGCTTCAGATATCTCCCACTCCTCAATTGGTTCTCCGTTCTGCGCGAAGTGAAAATTGGCACCTATCGCAACAATTGACTTCACCAGTTCTGGTCGCGTGATTGCCACTAGCAGGGCGATGATTCCGCCGTCACTCCACCCAACTAGGTGAGCCGGCTCTTTCACGACATCTGCGAGATAGGCAATTGCCTCACTCGTTTGGAATTCGTAGTGAAGGCTCCCGGGCCGATCTGCAGTTCGACCGTGGGCGGTACGGTCATAGGCATAAACGTGGTGGGTATCAAGAAAGGCAGGGAGTAAATATTTGTCGAAGTCCTCTGTTGCGCTCAAGCCCCCGTGCAGCAGAACAAGTGCCTCTCCGTTATTGGCCCACTCGGAATTCCAGATTTGGTGACCGCGGAGATCTATATACCGCTGATTCACGACCTCTCCTCTCAAGGTGCATCCTGGTTCTGTGATGAGTTTAGAGGGTGGCATGGCACACTTCTCTACATGCATGAGTTCACCCATGAAGTCGAGGTACTCGCAGATGAAGTGTTGGCCTACAGTCTTCATCGTCTTAAGACTGATCCGCCGTTGGACGGACCCCTCTCTGAGTCTCAATTATTTGAGGCAGTTGGAAACACGATTACCGCACAGGGTCTGGGTGGTCATGCGGCCCTTGAAGTCTTTACCCGAGTCCTTGCGAAAGCGTGTATTTCAACGGATCATCCGCGCAACCTAGCCTTCATTCCATCTGCTCCTAGCGAGTACGCCAACCTTTTCGATCTCGTCGTTGGTGCCAGTGCACTCTATGGAGGTTCGTGGCAAGAGGGCGCCGGCGCGGTATTTGCAGAGAATCAGGCACTTCGATGGTTATCGGATCTTGCGGGATTGCCAGCGAGTTCGGGCGGTGTTTTTGTGCAAGGCGGGACAGTCGGAAACCTTTCTGCCCTGGTTGTCGCTCGAGCAGAGGCGAGAAAGTTATGGCCTGAAACAACTCGATGGGCGATTGCTTGCAGCCAAGAAGCTCACTCGTCTATCTCATCGGCCGCTCAAGTTATGGATGTGGATGTATTGGCTATCGCACCTGATGCTGAAGGAAAATTGCAGGGTGCCGATGTTGCGCGAGAGATTGACAGATATCACGCATCGCAGCAGACACGAGTCTGCGCAGTCGTGGCTACCGCAGGTACTACGAATTTAGGAACCATTGATGATTTAGTTTCAATTGGACCTGTAACAAAAGAACGTGACATTTGGTTTCATGTAGATGGCGCTTACGGATTGGCGGCAATGTGCTCGCCAACTGTTCGAGAGAAATTTCTCGGCATCGAACTTTCGGATTCATTTATCGTCGACCCACACAAATGGCTCTTTGCGCCATTTGATGCTTGCGCATTGATTTACAGAAATCCAAAATTGGCGAAGGCAGTTCATACGCAGCACGCTTCTTACTTGGAAACTTTGCAAGAAGAAGATTCTTGGAATCCTTCTGATTATGCAATCCACCTGACCCGTCGCACTCGTGGGTTACCTTTCTGGTTCTCACTTGCGGCGCATGGAACAGATGCCTATGCCGCGGCGATTGAGAAGACAATGGAAGTTGCTCGTGCCGCGGCGGAGAAAATCCGTTTGCATCCCAGGCTCGAACTTCTCCGAGAGCCAGAACTCTCTGTTGTGGCCTTCACCCGCAAAGGGTGGGCAAGCACTGACTATCAATCCTGGAGTGATCATCTTCTGGCCAATCAGATCGGGTTCATCCCACCCTCTGCCCATCACGGCCAACCCATCCTCCGCTTTGCCATCGTGAACCCCTGGACCAAGGTGAGCGATATCGAACTCATCTTGGAGACCCTCTGAATCCCCACATTTCGGACGGGATTGCTTTAGGCTTGCCCATATGGACGAGAGCGCAGTGATTACTTCTACTCCCACTTCCACGACCCTGAGCGACCTTGAGGTACGGATCTTGGAGTTTGAGCGCAGTTGGTGGCGCTACGCCGGGGCTAAAGAGAGCGCTATCAAAGAGCTCTTCGACCTTAGCGCCCCTCGTTACTACCAACTCCTCAATGACCTGGTAGATCGGGAAGATGCCCTCCTGGCCTCTCCTATGCTCGTCAAACGGCTGCGCCGACTCCGTCAGGCGCGGATGAGTGCGCGCTCGGCCCGCTAAAGCCAACCAGCGCCGATTTCTCAAGAGGCTTGCATTTGCCCACTGGCTAGCCCTGCTCTAGATTTAGCGTTAGCACTCTAGGGGTGTGAGTGATAAATCCCCCCAATAACGATAGAAAACATAGGAGCGAAAACAACTATGGCAAAGCAGATTGCCTTTAACGAAGAGGCCCGTCGTGGTCTAGAACGTGGCATGAACATTCTGGCGGATGCGGTCAAGGTAACCCTCGGACCTCGCGGGCGAAACGTCGTCTTGGAGAAGAAGTGGGGAGCACCCACCATCACAAACGATGGCGTGTCCATTGCAAAAGAAATCGATCTGGAAGATCCATGGGAGAAAATCGGCGCAGAGCTGGTTAAAGAAGTTGCCAAGAAGACTGACGATGTAGCAGGAGATGGAACAACCACTGCCACCGTTCTGGCTCAAGCACTTGTCCGTGAAGGTCTTCGTAACGTGGCAGCCGGTGCCAATCCAATGGCACTGAAGCGCGGAATTGAGAAGGCTGTTGAAGCAGTCGTTGCCGAACTAGTGGCAATGGCGAAGAACGTCGAAACCAAAGAGCAGATTGCAGCTACTGCATCCATCTCTGCGGCCGATGTCACCATCGGCGAGATGATCGCCGAAGCGATGGACAAGGTTGGTAAAGAGGGCGTTATCACCGTCGAAGAATCAAATACGTTCGGACTCGAACTTGAACTCACCGAAGGTATGCGCTTCGACAAGGGTTACATCTCTCCATACTTCGTCACTGATTCTGATCGCATGGAAGCCGTTCTTGAAGATGCTTACATCTTGATCGCAAATTCCAAGATCACAAATATCAAAGACCTGCTGCCAATTCTTGAGAAGGTAATGCAGTCAGGCAAGCCACTTGCAATCATCGCCGAAGATATTGAAGGCGAAGCACTTGCAACTTTGGTAGTAAATAAGATCCGCGGAACATTCCGTTCCGCAGCTGTCAAGGCTCCAGGATTTGGCGATCGACGTAAGGCAATGTTGCAAGATATTGCGATTCTTACCGGTGCGACCGTCATTTCTGAAGAGGTCGGCCTCAAGATGGATCAAGCAGGTATCGAACTTCTGGGCCACGCGCGCAAGGTTGTCATCAGCAAAGATGAAACAACCATTGTCGAAGGCGCTGGAGATGCTGATCAAATCAAGGGCCGCGTTACACAGATCCGTGCTGAAATTGAGAAGAGCGATTCTGATTACGACCGAGAGAAGTTGCAAGAGCGCTTGGCTAAATTGGCCGGCGGAGTTGCAGTTATCAAGGCCGGCGCTGCTACTGAGGTAGAACTCAAAGAGCGCAAGCACCGTATCGAAGATGCCGTCCGTAACGCAAAGGCTGCAGTTGAAGAAGGCATTGTCGCCGGTGGCGGAGTTGCACTTCTACAGGCAGCCAAAATTGCATTTTCGAAGTTGAAGCTTGAGGGCGATGAAGCGACTGGTGCAAAGATTGTTGAATCATCTATCGAGGCTCCGCTTAAGCAGATTGCGATCAATGCAGGACTTGAAGGTGGAGTTGTTGTCGAGAAGGTTCGCCATCTTGAGCCAGGCTTCGGTCTCAACGCTGCTACAGGTGAGTATGTTGACATGATCAAGGCCGGGATCATTGATCCAGCCAAGGTGACTCGCTCTGCATTGCAGAACGCGGCATCTATCGCGGCACTCTTCATCACAACAGAAGCTGTTATCGCGGATAAGCCAGAGAAGAAGTCAGCAATGCCTGCTGGTGGTCCGGGCGGCGGGGATATGGACTTCTAAATATCTTTACCCTTTAAAAAGAATGCGCCTCGGGAGTCAAACTCTCGGGGCGCATTCTTTCTATAGAAGTATGTATTCCTACTTATGCCAGAGGCTAAATCAGAAGTTAACTTTGTGAAAATCGTGTGAATATCTCAAATTTAGTTCTGTGAACTATTTTTCTTCTTTACACTGAACGCTTCCCTAAGATCGGAGAACACGTGATTTCGAGAAAGACATTTAATGTAATAGTCGCCGCCAGTTCTGCATTGCTCATTGTTGCCGCAGCATCGCCACTCGCTATGGCTTCAGAGGGCAAGGGCAACCAAGGAAAAGGCGGAAAGAAAAGCGAAATTTCATCCCCCTCTATTCCTTCCGCACCAAAGTGGAATAACCGAAGTCTAGAAAATAAGGGTAAGAAATTTGAAAATGAAGGCAAGAGTTTGGAAGCACAAGCGCGTGCTCTGGCCAAGAAGTTCACAAAGAAAGGCAAAACCGATCCTGCTATCACCGCAGCGCTCACTGTTTATCAGAACGCGAGAAATGCGGCTGTCGCAACTTTCCAAAATGCGACCAAGGCAGCACGTGATGCTTTCCAGGGTGCTGCTGCACCAGCAGTCGCAATAGAGAAGAGCGCAATTGATGCAGCTAAGACTGCCTACGCTGCCGCTCTTGCTGCTGCAACTACTGAACAAGCCAAAGAGGACGCCAAGAGTGTATTTAAGGCAGCGGTGAAAACTGCTGAAACTGCTTACAAGAGCGCAACTGCAGCCGCACTTGCAACATACAAAACTGCGGTAAGCACTGCCCAAGTGGCATTGAACACTGCGTTGCAGGCTGCCAATACTGCCTTCCGTGCCGCGATTGCCGCGCTTCACCTCGCTACCCCAACAGCATCCCCAAGTGCATCCCCAACTTCGAGCACGTCTCCATCCCCAAGTGCATCCCCAACTTCGAGCACGTCTCCATCCCCAAGTGCTTCTGCGAGCGCATAAATCGTTCAAAAAGCCTACGAAAGGACTCCCGATTACCTCGGGAGTCCTTTCTGCTTTACCCTTACCCCATGGCATGGTTAAGGAAATCTGCGGGCTCATTTGATGCGCTCGATCTAGCGCGGGCAGCACTTATTGAGGGCGCTGCTGAAGCCAAACATGTCGGAGATTTCATCTCGGAAGATGTTGATACCAAAGGCAGGATGGCAAGTTACCTCTTTGAAGCCTCATTGCCCGGGTACAAAGGCTGGCGCTGGGTTGTAACCGCGATCAAGGTTGACGATAAGAGCGAGCCGACCATCTGTGATGTCGTTCTGCTTCCAGGGCCCGATTCGCTTCTTGCACCTGAGTGGATTCCGTACGCAGACCGTATTCAGCCCGGCGATATTGGAGTCGGCGACATACTGCCTTCATCACCGGATGACACGCGATTGGTGCCTGGTTTGGCTGCCCTGCCAGGAGATGAAGAGTTAGAGGAGATTCAATTTTGGGAACTTGGTCTCGGCCGTGCACGGGTGATGTCCATAGAAGGTCGCGATCAAGCCAGCAAGCGTTGGTACACGGGTGACTACGGCCCAGACGCGCCGATTGCCAAGGCCGCCCCTAAACCATGTGTCTCTTGTGGTTTCTTTATCCATATCGCAGGCTCACTTCGAGGAGCCTTTGGAGTATGCGCAAACGCGATTTCACCGCAAGATGGTCATGTGGTCTCAGTTGACCACGGATGTGGCGCTCACTCTGAAGCGACGCTGTAACTAACCCTAGGTCGCTTTTACTGCTTCGGCCTACGTATGTACTCTTCCCATATCTCCATCGCCTGTTCAACAGAAAGCCCACGTATCTGATCCTGATGCAAACCGATGCTGTGCTCGAGTCTATCCAGCAACCACTTGGGGGCAGGCGAGTCCATTGGTTCGGGTGTTGCAACAACGTCGCCAACTTTGTCACCGAATAATTCGAGAACATCGAACAATGCTGTTCTTTGAGGTGAGGACGGAGCAGATGCAATTCTTTCCTTCATCTCATCGTAGATATCGGAGTCGCTGCGAGCGCCAATGGCCCAGACCTGAGCTATTTCGATCATCTGGCCGCCAGATTCATCTTTCTTGCTTCTCCAAATAATGCGCCAGGTCCGATCTCCCACTGTGAGTTTGCGCCACCCCATGAGATCACCAAGTAAAGGCTCACCAGCCTCGGGGTTAAGTTCCAAAATCAACATTTTGGCGATGATCTTCCGCATAACTGAAGGGTCAAGACGAAATAACTGATTTAGGTCATCAATGGCAGGATCGGTAAGCCGAATGTAGGCCAAGGCTCTAGGGCTCTAGCTTCTCAGTAGGAGCGGTTGGGTTATTTTTGAGAGGCTGCGAACTCAGCAGCTGCCTCTGCGCGAAGTTCCGCCGGATCAAAGCCAAAATGTTTGATGACCACATCGATGTCGGTACGGTTGCCGTTGTCAGTGGCAACGCGACTTAGGACTAATGCTGCGCTTTGGAGATCGCGCTCAAGTTCGGCAAGTTTCGTGATGCGCTCAATCCCGACAATGACAGCTTGTGGCTTGCCGTATCGCTCAATGACAAAATCTGTACCAGCGTTAGCGCTGCGTACAACGGAGGGCAGACCACGTTCGGCCGCCTCGGTGACAGAGAAGGTCTCGGCGTGAGGGAGTAGGGTAAACATGTCTTGAACTGTACAGGATTCTGTATAGATTGCAAGAGTCTCGAATTTAGCGCTGTGCAGCCGTGCCGACGGAACTGCGTTTATTGATTAATCATTGTTCCCCGCGCAGGGCCACTACGGTAAACTCGTCCTCTGCCCGTAATTTCCGTGCGGCTCACACGAGTTGAGTTATTTAAAGGAGTGTTCCCCATGCCTACAGGTCGCGTGAAATGGTTCAGCCTGGAAAAGGGATTTGGATTTATCGCCTCAGATGAGGGCGAAGATGTTTATTTGGCTGCAACCTCTCTTCCAGAAGGCGTGACCACTGTCAAGCCCGGAACGAAACTGGAATTTGGCGTTGCCGACGGCCGTCGTGGACCGCAAGCCCTTTCTGTACGAGTAATCGATGCTCCGCCGTCACTGGTCGCAAACAATCACGTTAACCCTGATGACCTTGCCGCAATGATTGAAGACACTATCAAGATCTTGGACAAAGTTGGAAATGGCCTGCGCCATGGACGACATCCATCGGCAGTTGAAGCTGAGCGACTCGGAAAAGTCCTGCGCGGTATTGCCGGCCAGCTAGAGGCTTAAATGCCGGTTCTGCGTGCTCTGCGAATTGTGTAGAGCATCCCTGTCAATCCAAGAAGCGCCCCGATGAAGCAGGTCCAGATCACTTTCGATTCTGCATTAATTGCGATCGCGATTGCGCCCGCGACAATCCAAGCGCTGATGCCGAAAGATAATAATTTTACGACCGATCTCACATACTGAGCCATATCTGCATCGTAGCCCAAGGGCCACCTCTCTAATGGCGGTAGGGTGTCTTTAGGAGGTCCGCCCGGTGCGTGTGAAAGAGAATGGTAATTGGCGTTCTTTTCGCCATCGTAATTTTAGAATCCTCTTCGCAGCAAATACGATTTCAAATATTGGAAGTTGGGCGCAGAGAATTGCCCAAGATTGGCTTGTACTCGAACTTACAAATAACAACGGCTCGTATTTGGGACTCGTGACCGCGCTGCAATTCACACCTGTTCTCTTTTTTAGCCTTCATGGTGGCGCGCTCGCAGACCGATTTGATAAACGGAAAGTTCTCATTTTCACCAATGTGGGCGGAGGATTGTCTGCGGGAATATTGGGATTGCTGGTAACAATTCACCAAGCGCGACTATGGCACGTTTTTGTTCTTGCGTTTGCTCTTGGAGTTGCAAATGCTGTTGATAATCCCGTTCGCGCGAGTTTCATTACCGAGGTTGTGGGTCACTCTGATGTCGGTAATGCAGTTAGTCTCAACTCTGCAAACTTCAATGCTGGTCGCCTCATTGGGCCTGCGCTGTCGGGAGCCTCAATTGCCGTCTTTGGCACCGGTCCTTCCTTTCTGCTTAATTCAGGCTCATATCTCATCGTAATAACTGCCCTCTTAACTCTTCGAAAGAGTGAATTCTTCTTCATGCCACGGAGCACGAGTATGGGTAGCGTGAGAGAGGGCATACGTTATGTAAAGGCCCGTCCCGATCTCTACGCAATAATGATTGTCGTCTTCTTTATGGCGACGTTTGGGCTCAATTTCCAAATCTTTAACGCTCTCGCTGCGACAAAAATATTTCATCGCGGAGCCGCATCCTTTGGATTGCTCGGAACAATCATTGCAATCGGTTCACTTAGCGGGGCGTTGCTTTCCGCCCGCTTAGAGCGATTTAGAAAGACGATGTTTGTTGTTTATGGAAGCCTCTCCTTTGGAGTGGCTCTCATGATTTTGGCTCTGATGCCCACCTTTACTCTCTACGCAATGTGGTTGCCTGTTTGTGGTTTTGCAACGCTCACAACCATGATCGCCGCCAATTCCCTGATGCAAGTGAATACGGACCCAGTACTCCGCGGACGAGTTATGGGTATTTATCTTTTTGTATTCATGGGCGGCGCACCACTGGGTTCTCCGCTAGTTGGATTTATGGCTGAGCGCATAGGCGTACGACCGACAATCGCAAGCGGCGGATTAATTACTGTTTTCGCCGGGCTTTTTGTGTGGAAGCGATATCGTCACAGAGTTGAAGTGCCCCCGGACTTCTCGATCGATGTTATTTTACCGCCCATTTATGATGATAAGGGCTAGAACACCAAAGAGCGTGATCAGAGTAATCAGTCGTCGAGTTCTGTAATTCACTTCTTATCCTGACCAATAGTTTCCTGACCAATAGATTGGTCCGAAGGTATCGCGACAACGCTCGCCATCGCAACAATTATCAGGACGGGAACCAAGAGAAAAGCGCGGGAGATTCCCAGATGGTCTCCCAGGACGCCAAGTAAAAAAGGTGCACCTGCGATTGCAAGACCTGCCGCTAGTGAACTCTTTCCAATTGCCAGATCGGGGCGATCTTCGCTAAATCTAATGAGTCGCAATGAAGCCAGGGCAAATTGCATTGAAAGACCTACACCAACTGCAAATAGACTAATGAGTGAGAACCATAAAATATGCGAAGACCAGAGAGCTGCAAAGCCGACTAATTGAATGATCATTGCGGTTAAGAGTTTCTTGTCGAGTGCATATCTGCGAAGCAGATGTGGGCCAAACCACCTCCCGATTCCCATGCCGGTTCCGATAGCCATGATTGAGATGGTTGAGATGGCCGCGCTCGACCCGAGCCGCTCTCGGAGTAGGGCAGCGGACCAGAAAGTAATTGCGAATTCGCTGGATATACATGCAATAAATCCAACCCATGAGATCCAGAATTTGCTGTTTAGCGAGCCTCTTTGGTGTCCCACTGGATCAGGTATGTGTTCGGCTGCCATTGCTCGATGGGTGAGCAGGTAGAGGATCACGCTGGCCGGAATGACGGCAAGCAGGCCAAGCCGCCAACTGAATGAGGTGCCTGCGATCATTCCAGAAGTCAGAGTTCCAAGGATGTAACCAATTGAGCCTATGCCGCTGGATTGCGAAATCGCTTTTGATGCGTCTCTTGAGTAGTGGTGCGAAAGTTGGGTGACCATAACGTTTATCACGATTGAAGTTCCAAAGCCCGAGATAAGCGTTGCAAAAAGTGTGAGTTGAATAGGTGGGGAGATGACAAAAATGAAGACTCCGGTACAGAAAATTGCCATACCCAGCCACGAAGTTGTAGCACGCCCAACCCGATGAACGATTCGAGGGCCCATCAAGCCGGCGATGATGGAAGCGATACCCATTGCCGTTCCATGCAGGCCCGCGATTGCCAAGGAGGTGTGTTGTTGCGCTCTAAGTAGTGATTGTGCAGGTCCGAAACCACCCAGGTAAAAATTGAGGACAGCAACCTGGAGTGATATCGCCCAAAAAATGCGCTCTCCCTTAAAGATCATTGCCCCATTATCGATTGTCAGAGAGCATTAACGACAAATTCAATACAGGAGGTAAGCGCATCAATATCGCTTGGCTCTATAGCTGGGAACATACCAATGCGGAGTTGGTTTTTGCCGAGTTTGCGATACGGCTCGGTATCAACGATTCCGTTTGCGCGAAGAGTGGATGCAATCTTGGTCGCATCAATTGAGTCATCGAAATTGATTGTGCCTACGACGTTTGATCGCATGGATGCATCAGTCACGAATGGTGTTGTATATGAAGTTTTTTCCGCCCATGAGTAGAGACGTGATGCGGAATCGGCACTTCGTCCCGCGGAGAAAGCCATCCCGCCATTCTGGTTCATCCACTCAATCTGCTCGGCGAGAAGGATGAGAGTTGCAACAGCAGGGGTGTTGTAGGTCTGGTCCAGTCGACTATTTTCAATGCAAGTCACGAGATCGAAGAATGCAGGAATCCAACGACCATCAGCCTTGATTTTTTCGGCCCGTGCGATTGCGGCAGGACTCATTAAGGCAAGCCAGAGCCCACCATCTGACGCGAAAGATTTCTGGGGCGCGAAGTAATAGGTATCAAATTCCTTTACATCCACAGTCAATCCGCCCGCAGCACTTGTTGCATCGACGAGAACGAGTGCGCCATTGGTCCCGGCAGGTCGCAGGATTGGCATAGATACGCCGGTACTTGTCTCGTTCTGGGTGAGTGCGTAAACGTCTACACCATCTTCGGCTTGGGAGATTGGATGTGATCCCGGCTCAGATTTGATGATAGTGGGATCGCCCAGGAAGGGCGCCTCCTTTGCTGCAGCTGCAAATTTCGAGGAGAACTCGCCAAAGACGAGATGTTGGGAACGCGATTCTATGAGACCAAAAGTTGCGATATCCCAGAACGCTGTCGAACCACCATTTCCAAGTACTACTTCGTACCCCTCTGGCAGATCAAAGAGTGAGGAGAGCCCCTCACGGACTCGGCGCACGACGTTCTTAACGGGCTTCTGCCGATGCGAAGTTCCTAGAATTGATGTACCGGATTGCGTCAATGTGTGTAGCGCTTCCGGACGGATTTTGGAAGGGCCACAACCAAAGCGGCCATCTGTAGGTTTAAGGTTTTCGGGGATCTTTATCTCGCTCACAAGCGCAAGTCTATGGGTAGCGGCGAGTGATCTCCCATTCGCTTGCCTTCGCTGGAACTTCCATATCCATATTCTGGACATCGCGCTGGTATTGCACCCGATCGTGGAGCCGAGAATACCGACCTTGCCAGAATTCGATTGTTTCGGGAAGGACGCGGTATCCACCCCATTCACTCGGAGTAGGAACAACACTTCCCTCGGGCCATTTCTCCGCCGCAGATTTCCAGCGATTTTCCAACTCTTCGCGAGAAGAAAGGAGTGCAGATTGCCGACTTGCCCATGCGCCGATCTGATGAGACCAAGGTCGCGATGCAAAGTACTGCTCGGATTCAGATCGTGAAACTTTTTGAGCAACTCCAGTGATACTCACCTGTCGTTCCATGGCGTACCAGGGAAAAAGGAGCGCTACGTTTGGCTGGGAATGAATGGCTCGGCCTTTGCGAGAATTGTAATGAGTGAAAAAAGTGAAACCGCTCTCTGAAACATCTTTAAGTAGGACAGTTCTCGTGGAAAGCCCGCCCTCGTGATCCACGGTTGTGAGAACCATCGCATTTGCCTCAACGATCATGGCATTTTCATGTGCTTCCTTCAGCCACTGGGTAAATACCTCGAAAGGATTTTCGACTAGGGACCCCATGCCAGTCTCGCTATAAGAGCGGCGCATGGCGGCGATTTCGGTACGGTCTAGTTCACTTCCCATAGATGTATCTAACGTCACTTTCCAAAACTTGGCATCTTTATGCCTGGTGGGGCAATGATTGGTACACAGCACTCTCAACTAGGGGCAGAATTGTCACCATGAGTCGCCCACCTTGTGGCGTCTCGGAGTGCACGGGGATGAGGGGTTCACAAGTGTCTGACGATTTTAAACCAGGTCTTGAGGGTGTCATTGCCTTTGAGTCAGAGATTGCCGAGCCGGATAAAGAGGGCAGTGCCCTTCGTTATCGCGGTGTAGATATTGAAGATCTTGTAGGTCGTGTTTCTTTCGGAAATGTATGGGGACTGCTTGTTGATGATGAATTCAACCCGGGACTTCCACCTGCCGAACCTTTTCTTCTGCCAGTGCACTCAGGCGATGTTCGCGTGGATGTTCAATCTGCCATTGCTATGCTCGCACCTGCGTGGGGATTGAAACCACTTCTTGATATTTCTGATGAGGAAGCTCGCAACAATTTGGCGCGTGCATCCGTGATGGTTCTTTCGTACGTTGCCCAAGCTGCGCGCGGTGAGAAATCCACGATTCCTCAATCTGAAGTTGATAAGGCACATACAGTTGTCGAGCGAATGATGATCCGCTGGCGCGGAGACCCTGATCCACTTCACGTCCGCGCGATCGACGCCTACTTTGTTTCGGCGGCCGAGCATGGCATGAACGCGTCAACCTTTACCGCGCGAGTAATTGCCTCAACCGGGGCAGATGTTGCGGCAGCACTTTCTGGAGCAATCGGCGCCATGTCTGGTCCACTACACGGAGGTGCTCCTTCACGTGTTCTTCACATGATTGAAGATGTTGAGAAGTCCGGCGATGCACGTGCGTATGTCAAGGGAATTATGGATCGTGGAGAACGGTTGATGGGCTTTGGCCATCGCGTTTATCGCGCAGAAGATCCACGTGCGCGCACTCTTCGTCGCACTGCTAGAGAACTTGGTGTGGCGCGCTATGAAGTAGCTCTTGCACTTGAGCAGGCTGCTCTTGCTGAATTGCACGAACGCCATCCAGAGCGCGTCCTAGAAACAAACGTTGAATTCTGGGCCGCAATTATTCTGGATTTCGCACAAGTTCCGGGTCACCTCTTCACTTCTATGTTCACAGCCGCTCGCACTGCCGGTTGGTCTGCGCACATTTTGGAGCAGAAGCGAACCGGTCGTCTGGTACGACCTTCAGCTCGTTATATTGGAAAGGGTCCGCGCAAGCCAGAATCAGTAACTGGCTGGGATGAGACCGTCGTCCAACTTCATTTGTAGAAAACTAATTTCTTACCAATTCTCCCCTGCCAGCAGGTTGGCAGGGGAGAATTGCGTTCGGTGGCTTCTTAGGGGATCGGTTCTGTAAGGGACTCTGTAATCAGAACGATTGATAACAATTCGGTATATATCAATGTTTTATGCTGTTTTTGGCATTTTTTCTTTGCCTATTGATTGCAAATGAGGTGAAATGAGACATCTGCTGCCCTCGCTGCAGAATCTACATCGCTTACATGGGAGATCCAATGAAGAATAGATTTTTGAAAGGTATTGCGGTTACTGCAGTCCTGGCATTCTCTGCCACCGGCTTTGCAGTAACTCCAGCACACGCCGCAAATGAAATTGTGGTGTGGGCAGATGAGACTCGCGGACCAAACCTTGCCTCGGTCATTAAGGCCAAGAGTGACTGGGTTCCGGGATACACAATCAAGATTGTTACCTATTCAAGTTTTGATGCACTCAAGGATGCCTTTGATAAGGCAACAGGAACATCAGGTCCAGATATTGTTGTTGGTGGGAATGACTGGGTGCCAACCGCCGCAAAGAGCGGAAAATTGGCACCAGTAACACTTACTGCTTCTCAGAAGGCTCGCTTCAACCAGACACAGTTCTTCGATCTTTCCTACAAGGGAAAGCTCTACGGAGTTCCGGTTGACATCAACAACGTAGCGATGATTTACAACACCAAACTTGTATCATCTGCACCAAAGACCATCGGCGAGATGGTTGATTATTACAAGGCAAACAAGACTGCCAAGGGATTGAAGGCCGGTCTATGTATTGCTGGTGGCGGAATGTCATGGGGAGCTCACTCGGTATTTTCAGCTCTTGGTGCGGATGCCTACCGCATGTCCAAGCGGGGGACAGCAAACACGATTCAGAGTTTAAACCCATCTGTATTCGGTGCAAACGTAAAGAAGTACCTTCTCACCGGCAACAAGAGCAATGGCTTCTTCCCTGCTACCGATACCGGTTGTAAAGATAACTTCCTCGCTGGAACCGTTCCATTTGCAGTTATCGGCAACTGGGAGTGGAAAGATTACGTAGCAAAGGGTTTCGACATGAACCTTATGCCCGTGCCAGGAGTAAAGAGTGGCACATACGGCCACATGTTTGGCAGCGTAAGCGGCGCACTTCTTACAACGTTTGCTGACAAGCATGGTGTTGCAGTTGGAGCAAAGTCACTTCTCGTGAACTTCTTCGCGTCAACTCAAGGTCAAGTCAAGTATCAGTTGCTTGAGGGCCGTCCACCAGCCGAAAAGGGTGCGCAGTCTGACGCATCAGTTTCGGCTGGTCAGAAGGGCTTCGGAAGCGCAGCGACACTTGCGGGTATTCCACAGATTGGTGCATTCCTTAACAACAATAAGGGCGGCGCTAACTACTGGGATTCCGCACCCGCTTACTGGACTGCAGTTCTCATCGACGGCAAGGATGCGACCATTGAGGCACGCAAACTTGCTGCAATCTGGAAGGCCAACGTAGCCGCCGGTAAGGCCGACCTCTAAAGGGTCACAATCCATACTCGCACGCTATAAAGGTTGAAAGTGTGGGCGGGATAAATTCCCGCCCACACTTTCCTTATGAACAAGTTAGGCGCAGATTGTGACTTTACTTTATAGAGGCAAGATCGCCTTCATCATAAAGATCATTCTGCTTGCCTTAGCCTCTGCAATTTTATTGATGCTTGCCCAGAGCGCATTCGCTCAAAAAGAGTATGCGATATCGGCTTTCTTACTCATCTCAGTACTGGCATTGAATTACGTGTATCTCACTTCTAGAAGTGTTCCGTTTAAATTCTTCTTGCCAGGCACAATTTTCCTTTTCGCATTTGTCTTAGCACCGATCATTTTTACTGTAGTAATGTCCACATACAATTACAAAACTGGAAATTACATTTCTAAGCAAGAGGCTATCGAGCGCGTGATTGCTCTCGGGGTCGAACCCGATGAGGCCGGAACAACTTTTGACATAGTTGTTGGAAAGACCAGGGCCGGAGAATTAGCGATTTTGGCTTCGGATGTGGCAACTCCGCAATACTTCATTTCGACCAAAACCAAGAGAATTGACTTGATTCCTACAGATCTAACGCTTAATGAATATGGAGTGGCGACCGCGGCACCAAATTTCATGCGTACTTCCGTCACGAATTTAACTGGCAATCAGGAGTACGCGAGAATTAAGTATGTTTATTCGGGTAATTATTTTATTTCCATCGAGGGTCAAGACGTTGGCGCTGTTTTTAGGCAAACCCTTAAGTATGAACCGTCCACAGATACCTTCCGGAACCTCATAAACGGCACTATTTATCGAGATAACGGGAAGGGCAATTACGCGGATTCAAAAGAGCAGATACTCGAACCGGGCTGGAGAGCTCCGACCTGGTTTTCAAATTATGCAAAGTTGATCATGGATGATCATGTTCGCGGACCGTTTATTCGGGTCTTTATTTGGACAGTTCTCTTTTCCGTTCTGACCGTATTGACCTCTTTTGGCTTTGGGCTCCTTCTGGCCCTTGCGCTCAGTAAACCACTGCGCGGACGTCGGATGTATCGTTCCATTCTCATTCTGCCTTACGCGATGCCAAGCCTTATGAGCATCCTTATTTGGGCAGGTATGTTTGATACAGAATTTGGTGCCATTAACAATATTCTTCACACCCACATAGCGTGGTTCTCTAATGCTAACTTTGCCCGCTCTGCTGTGATTTTGGTCAGCTTATGGTTGGGCTTCCCCTACTTCTATCTCATTTCGACGGGCGCCCTCCAAGCCATCCCTATCGAACTCACGGAGGCAGCTGCCATTGACGGGGCTAACGGCCGACAAGTCTTTAACAAGATTACTCTGCCGCTTCTGCTGCAGATTCTCTCCCCATTATTGATCGCTTCCTTCGCCTTCAACTTCAATAACTTCAACTTGATCTATCTCCTTACAGGTGGTGGGCCGCGCGATCAATTAGGTGGTCAAATTGCAGGTGCTACAGATATTTTGATTAGTTATACCTATCAGATCGCATTTGGATCCAATGTGCAAGATCTCGGTTTAGCTAGTGCCATTTCCGTAATTATCTTCTTCCTTGTCGCCGGGATTTCGCTCTATGGGTTGCGCAAATCAAAAGTTTTGGAGACATTCGAATGAACAAATGGTTGAAAGAAAATCTATGGCGTCACGCCGTCGCCCTCGGAATGTCACTATTTGCACTTTTCCCTCTTTATTTGGTCGTGATTTCTTCACTCAACCCGACTGGAAGTCTGCAATTGACATCCTTTATTCCGCGCGAGATTTCATGGAACAACTACAAATTACTCTTTGATAGCCCTGCAATTCCTTACTTAACCTGGGTTAAGAACTCTCTTATTATTGCTGGAGCGGTGGCCGTTATTTCTGTTTTTATCGGCGCCTCATCCGCCTTCGCGTTTAGCAGATTGAGATTCAGAGGCAGGAAAACCGGAGTACAAATTCTTCTTCTCGTCCAAATGTTCCCGGCGATCTTGGCTCTTTCCGCGGTCTATGTAATTATGGAACGCGTTTATAGATTCGCGCCATCTCTTGGTCTCGGATCACAAACCGGCCTGCTTCTGGTTTATCTTGGCGGTGCCATGGGCGTAAACATCTGGCTTTTGAAAGGTTTCGTTGATTCGATCCCTATAGAACTGGATGAAGCAGCCAAAATCGATGGTGCAAGTCCGATGCAGACGTATTGGTTGATTTTTGTACCCCTTGCAGCGCCCGTGCTGGCAGTTGTGTCATTGCTCAGTTTTATTGGCACGCTTAATGAATACATTATGGCCCGGCTCTTCCTGGTGGAGATGGATAGCAGAACCGTCGCTGTGGGACTCCAACAGTTCATTGGTGGTCAGTACTCGCAGAACTGGGGACCTTTCGCGGCAGGGTCGATTCTTCTTTCGATTCCGATTGTCGTAATTTTCCTATCACTTCAAAAATACATTGTCAGTGGTTTAACAGCCGGATCGGTTAAGGGTTAATTTTGAAACGTAAAAGTTCACTTTCACTTCTCATCGCCACTCTGCTCGCGCTCTCTTCACTCTATTCAATTTCTGCTGCTTCAGGAGCGAGTTCCAAGAGCACGCGAGTCGGAATGGCCTCCGACCTCATTTACTTTGTTATGCCCGATCGCTACAAGGATGGGGACCCGAGCAATGACGCGGGCGATGGATTTGATCCTACAAGTACGGCCTTTTTCCACGGCGGAGACCTCAAAGGGCTCACCGGAACGTGTACGGCAGGTGATGATGGATTAGCACGCATAAAGAAATTGGGCTTTACGGCTGTGTGGTTGACTCCACTAGTTACTCAACAGCGGTCAACTCCGCATGGAGCGGGATACCACGGTTATTGGGGTGTTGATTTTCTCAAGGTAGATCCACATTTGGGAACTAACGACGATTTAACTAATTTTGTGGCATGCGCGAAAAAGATGAAACTTAAGGTAATTCTTGATGTGGTGACCAACCACACTGGTGACATCGTCAAATATCAGGATCAACAGGCATACATACCGACTGAATCAACCAATGCAAAAAGCCCGGCTTGGCTCAATGATCTTTCGAATTATCACAATGTTGGTGACATGAGTAAATGTTGGGGAGACGGAAACTGCACCAAGATAGGTGACTTCTTTGGTTTGGATGACCTGGCTACTGAGAAAGAGTCGGTCTGGCGGGGTTGGGGTGATGTATATGGAAAATGGATAAGGGATTACGGAATCTCGGGTTTCCGGGTAGACACAGCCCGCCACGTTGATGATGAGTTCTTCAAGAACTGGTCCCCTCTTATTCAAGATGCTGCGAAGAGTATTGGGGTATCAAACTTCACTATCTTTGGTGAAGTATGGGAAGTTAATCCGGTTGAATTGATGAACTACGTTCGTCGGATCAAGATACAGAGCGTCTTGGACTTCCCATTTCAGCGAACTGCTACAGACTTCGCCTCGGGATATTCGGATGCAAAGGTTCTAGAGAATCTCTTCCTAAGCGATGATCTTTACACCAGCGCGACTTCGTCGGTCAACGATTTGGTTACATTTCTAGGCAATCACGATATGGGGCGCTCTGGTTACATTATCCAGACCAAGAAGGAGCAGCCAGCCAATCAGCTCTTAGCCAGGACGAAACTTGCGAACGCACTCATGTATCTCTCGAGGGGTATTCCGGTTGTCTATTATGGTGACGAAGTCGGAATGACTGGAACTGGCGCTGGCAATGATCAGCTTGCCCGACAAGATATGTTTCCGACCAAGATCGATGCTTGGAAGACGGAGATAAGAATTGGCGGAAAGCCTGTTGGTAACGGAGATTCTTTCGCATCGACTAATTCAAATCCAATTGCACAGTACCTGGTCACGCTCTCTCAACTTCGGAGTAGGAATCCGGGACTGGCGAATGCGTTTATGCAGACGAGATATGCAAAGAACTCAGTACTTGTTCTTTCCAAAAAAGATAGCAAGGAGAAACGCGAGTATGTAGTCGCGTTGAATAATTCCGCAAAGCGACAGACAATTCAAGTCAATACGGCGACTTCTTTCGGAGGATGGAAGGCAATTCTTGGCAAAACGACTTTCACGACGAAGGGTTCTACTTTAAGAATCACAGTTCCTGCACTCGCGACAGTGGTTCTGAAGGCCAATAAGTTGATAGACAGAACAGAAGTGAAAGTCGGAAAGATTAAGGTGAAAGAGGATTACTTAACTGGCTTCTTCCAAGCCACCGCCGGGATCGCGACCAACGATCTCCTCTCGGTGGAGTTCTTCTACAAATCGGCGAAAACTCCCGAGTGGCGTTCGCTGGGAGTAGATACCAACTCGCCGTATAGCGTTTTCGTCGATCCCCAGGAGCACGCAGGTGAAACTCTCGAAATAAAGGCAGTTGCCATAAATTCGAAGGGGGCATCTTTTGCGCTACCAAGCACAAAAATTACAATCCCCGCATCATGATGGAAGTGATTTATACGTAAGTAATTCTGCTCCAACACTTGGGGAGAAAGTCAAACTCCGTGTTCGCGTTCCAAAGAGTGACAAGGTTTTGAAAGTATGGGTTCGTCTTTTCCACGATGGCGAACCACGAACTTTTGAACTTAAGAAAGGGCGGACTGGAACTTACGAAACTTGGTGGAGCGTTGAGATTGAAATTATCAATCCTGTCACGCACTACCGATTTCTCTTTGTCGACAAAGGTACGTACCGTTGGTTGAACGGTGAGGGAGTCTTTGCCAGGGACGTTGTCGATCGAGAAGATTTCCAAATCATTGCCAAGCCGAAATACCCAGACTGGATCAAGCATGCAGTCTTCTATCAAATTTTTCCTGATCGCTTTGCTAAGTCAGGTGAACGGCGAGATCTGCCATCCTGGGCAGTTCCACGTGAGTGGAACGCTCGACCAACTGGACGTGGCGCTACAACCGGGACAGAGTTCTACGGCGGCGATTTCCCGGGCGTTTCTGAGCATCTCGGACACCTAGAAGAACTTGGCGTGAATGCCATCTACTTCACCCCATTTTTTCCATCTCGAACCAGTCATCGTTATGATGCGTCAAGTTTTGAACATGCCGATCCTTTGCTGGGCGGAGACCAAGGTTTCATTGAATTTTCTTCGGTCGCAAGAAAGCGTGGCTTCCGAATTATGGGTGACTTGACCACAAATCACTGTGGGATTGGTCATGAATGGATCCAGACAGCATTGAAGAACCCTGATGCGAAAGAGCGTGACTTCTTCTACTGGGATAAGACAATTCGACACGGTTATGTTGGTTGGTGGGGCGTAGCGGGACTTCCAAAATTGAATTATCAATCCCCACTCCTTAGAGAGAAGATGTACGCGGGCGCCGATTCAGTGGTGAAAAGATGGCTTAAGCCGCCATTTAACACTGATGGCTGGCGCATTGACGTTGGGAACATGACAGGTCGGTTGGGCTGGCAAGATATGAATCAAGAAGTTGCTCGCGGAGTGCGCCGGGCAATGGATGAGACCAATCCCAATGCCTGGCTGGTTGCGGAGAACGCGGACCATTCTCCGGCGGACTTAGATGGCTTCGGTTGGCACGGCACAATGAATTACGTTGGTTTTGCGCGTCCGATCTGGGGATGGTTGAGCAAGTCGGCCAAATTTGCGGATAATTTCATGGGTTTACCAACTCCGATCCCAACATTTTCGGGAGAGGCGATGGTCGCAATGATGCGTTCGTTCGCGGCCGGAATTCCCTGGAGATCTTTCACGGCGAGCATGCTTCTCTTGGATTCACATGACACTGCCCGATTCAGAAATGTGGTGGGACGCGACCGAGCCCGACACATTGCCGGTGCAACAATCCTTTTTACTTATCCTGGAGTGCCGTCGATTTTTGCTGGCGATGAAATTGGAGTGGAAGGTGAGTGGGGGGAAGATGCTCGAAGGACTATTGATTGGGAGCATCCAGAGAAGTGGGACAACGAGCTTTTTGTGGAATTCAAAAAGTTGATCGCTATACGAAAGAAATCGCATGCGCTAAGTAATGGCGGACTCCGTTGGATCGACATCAGCGCAAATTCCATCGCCTACCTCCGTGAGTCTGAGAAGGAGAGTGTCTTGGTATTTGTCGCAAGGTCGGCCGGACGGTACAGCATTAATCTCAAACCATACGGATACTCCATAGGAGAGACTCTCTACGGGCCAGAAGCAAAGTCCGGGCAGATCACAATTTCGAGCAAAGGCGCAGTTAGTGGTATTTGGAGATTGAAATGAAAAATTCTACGTGGTGGAAAGAAGCCGTTTTCTATCAGATTTACCCGCGCTCTTTCTTCGACAGCAACGGTGATGGTGAAGGTGATCTCCGCGGAATTTCCGATCACCTCGATTACGTCCAGACTTTGGGTGTAGATGGCATTTGGCTCAGCCCTTTTTACTCGTCGCCGAATAAGGATGGCGGGTACGACGTCGCCAATCCGCGTGACGTTGATCCCCGTCATGGAACATTGAATGACGCCAAGATTCTCTTCGACCGCGCCCATGAACTCGGATTGAAAGTCCTTATAGACATAATCCCAAACCACTTTTCGAGCGATCACGTCTGGTTCCAAGAAGCTCTCGCAGCACCCAAGGGCTCTGCGGAGAGATCTCGTTTTCATTTTCATGATGGGAAAGATGCACAAACTCCGCCGAATAACTGGATTTCCCTATTCGGTGGGCCGGCATGGACTCAGGTTGCCGATGGTCAGTGGTACCTACACTTATTTGATTCTTCACAGCCCGATCTCAATTGGAGCAATGAGGAAGTCAGGGAGGACTTCGAAAAGACTATTCGTTTCTGGATAGATTTGGGTGTCGATGGATTTCGAATTGATGTAGCCCATGGTCTTGTGAAAGAAAATATTCTGCAGGACCATTTTGACCCGCAAGGACTTAGTAATGCTCTCCGTCTGGACGTCGAGATGGATGATTCGGTTCGTAATGAATTGCTGGCAACTGTTCCATATTTCGATCGCGACGGCGTTCATGAGATTTACCGTGCATGGCGCAAGATCTTTGATTCCTACGACAGAGAAATAATGGCTGTAGCTGAGGCGTGGGTCCATCCTCCGGAGCGAGCAACTCTCTATGTACGCCCTGATGAATTGCAGCAGGTATTTAATTTCGACCTACTTGTCGCGCCATTTGATGATGAAGCGATTTTCAGTTGCATTGATAGGACGTTGAAACTTATCGGTGGTGTTGGAGCGTCACCGACGTGGGCGCTTAGTAACCATGATTCGCCTCGCTTGGTTTCACGAATCGGCGCGGTAGAAGCCCGGGCATTAGCTCTGTTTATTTTTGGCCTGCCGGGATCTTGTTACGTATATCAAGGTCAGGAGTTGGGGCTTCCCGACGTCGAACTTGCAGATGGCGACCGACAGGATCCCGCATTCATCCGGACTAAAGGCGGGCAGAAGGGTCGTGATGGCGCACGTGTACCGATGCCATGGAATGGAGTGACCACCCCATTTGGATTCACCCAAGGCAGGCCATGGCTACCCGTGCCTCAAACCTGGGCTTCTTTGACCGTAGAGCATGAGAGGGGCGACTCGGCGAGTTCGCTTGAGTTGTATCGAGCGGCACTCAGTGTGCGGAAAAAACTCTTTCACGGAGTAGATACCTTTGCATGGTCGATTACGCCTGACGGATCAGGTTTACTGGGCTATCGACGTGGTGATGTCGAAGTGATTCTCAATACGTCACAGACCCCGCAAGCGATTTCTAGGCATGGGCGCATCGAAATTTCTTCGGATCGCAAAATTGTTTCCGTTGACGGGGAACTTATTCTGAGCGCAAATGCCTGCATTTGGATAGGTATCTTATAACGCTTCGTTATCAAATTGTTGTCGATTGCAAGCAATTTACACACTCTAATTCATTGTGGTTGGCAGGACAGAACGCCAGACTTTCGTTTACGCGGAATACGGATCTCACCGGGGGATCCGAGGCGCTCCTACGTAAAAAAAGAGGATATTTATGTCGATTAGTCGAAAGAAATTGCTGACAGTGGTTGGAATTGCCACGGCATCACTTCTAGCAACCTTGGTGACGACTGTTGCTCCAGCAAATGCAGCAATTAACTGTGACAAGGTTATTGGTAAGGGCTATGCGAAAATGAAGGGCAAGACGGTCAAGATATTTACTTCTATCCTTGATCCAGAATTGTCAAAGTATCAGAACGCCCTCAAATCATTCACGGCCTGTACTGGAATCAAAGTCAAAATTGAAGGATCAAACCAATTCGAAGCACTCCTTCCCGTTCGCGTAAAGGGCGGAAACGCTCCTGATATCGCAATCATTCCTCAACCCGGACTCCTCGCACAGATGGTCGCAACAGGCAAGGCAGTAGTTGCCCCCGCCAAGACGCTCGCCAATGTTAACAAATATTGGAGCGCAGGCTGGAAGGGATATGGCTCCGTGAAGGGCAAGTTCTACGCCGCCCCAAATAGCGCAAACATGAAGTCATTAGTCTGGTACTCGCCAAAGCAGTTTGCTAACGCAGGCTATTCAGTCCCAACTACGTGGACTGGGATGATGGCACTGGCAGACAAGATGGCGGCCGCTAATCAGATTGCATTCTGTGGTGGAATTGGCTCTGGTGGCGCAACTGGTTGGCCAGCAACGGACTGGTTGGAAGAAGTTGTAGTCCGTCAGTTTGGTGGAAAAGTTTATGCCAATTGGATTTCACACAAGATTAAGTTCTCTGCTCCAAAGATCCTGGCAGCAATGGATACCGTTGAAAAATGGATGCAGAATCCAAAGTATGTTGGAGACGTTCAGGCAATTGCCACGACAACTTTCCAAGATGCTGGACTTGGCATCCCAACGGGAAGTTGCATGATGCTTCAGCAAGCGTCGTTTTACGCAGCTCAGTACCCAGCCGGTACTGATGTCAGCAAGAATGGCGATGTATGGGCTTTCTACCTCCCAGGTATCAATCCATCTGTGAAGACTCCAGTAGAAGGTGGCGGAGAATTCTTCGCCGCGTTCTCAAAGCGCCCTGAAGTTCAAGAACTTCAGAACTACCTATCCACTCCACAGTGGGCGATCAATCGCATTAAAACTGCTGGTTCTGGTGGCGGTTGGCTCTCTGCTAACTCTGGTGTCCCACTATCGGCTTACAAGAACCCACTTGATCAACTATCGGCTAAGTACTTGGCAGACAAGCATTCAACATTTGTCTTCGACGCCTCGGATGCAATGCCTGCAGCTGTTGGAGCGGGAACTGAATGGACCCAATTAACCGCTTGGTTCGCAGAAGGCAAGTCTGCCGCCGATGTAGCCAAAGCGATTGATGATTCATGGCCAGTTAGCTAAAAGAGCTTAAAAAGGTTGGTGGGGATCCGATTTTTCGGGTCCCCACCAATTTCTATCTGCAGTAACCTGCATTTACTCAAGAAATGAATACTGGTAACTTGAACCAGAAATGCTTAAACTACTGAAAATTTAGATTGGGGGATGAAGTGAATTCATTCTTCTCCACCAACGCCCCCAAATTCGGACAGGTCGTAGTCGCGGTAGCACTCTTCTTTGCGGTCTTACTTGTGATCTTCTATATCGCCGGCAAAGCGAACGGGCGCAAACAGCGTCCGATAGCAATAGTGACCCTTCTTGGACCGGCGATGATTCTTCTTTTTGCCGGCCTCATCGTTCCGGCCATTCAGACAATTCTATTTAGTTTTGAAGATGCCAACTCAAAGAAATTTGTCGGATTCCAAAATTACACCTGGCTAATGAGCAATGCCGATATGCGGAAGGTTTTCTCTAACACCATGCTCTGGATTGTTGTTACACCTTTTGCAACAACCGCCCTTGGTTTGTTTCTGGCAATCATGCTGGATCGCATGAAGCGTGAGTCTGTAGCAAAGTCATTGCTATTTATGCCGATGGCGATCTCCTTCGTTGGCGCCTCAGTGATCTGGAAGTTCGTCTACGACTATGCGGTACCTAGCAAGCCACAAACTGGATTATTAAGTTCCATAGTCCGTTCTTTTGGATTTCATCCATCTAACTGGATTCTGACGCAGCCGCTCAATACCTTCCTTTTGATGGTTATTTTCATCTGGGTCCAGACCGGGTTCGCGATGGTAATTCTCTCTGCTGCCATTAAGGCGGTACCCGCGGATATTGTTGAAGCGTCGGCTCTTGATGGAGCGCACGGATGGCGGCTATTTACTTGGATTACCTTTCCAATGGTGCGCAGCACCTTTATTGTCGTCCTCGCCACGATGTTGGTCACGTCGCTCAAACTCTTCGATATCGTCCGAACAATGACCGGTGGAAATTTCGGTACCAGTGTTATTTCCAATGAGATGTATTCGGAAGTATTTGTTCGTTTTAATACGGGAAGGGGTTCTGCCTTGGCTGTCATTCTCTTTGTATTTGTGACGCCAATCTTGATTTACAACATAAGAAACCTGCGAAGAGAGCGGACAATTGCATGAGCACCACGAAGCTCGCTGATGCAAATCCGGGCCGAAAGATCTTCTCGTCCAGATTTGCGACTACTGTCGTTTGGATTATCACAGTTCTTTGGACTGTTCCTACCTTTGGGCTCTTTGCTAGTTCATTTAGAAAGAAAGAAGATATTTTTCTATCGGGTTGGTGGCATGTTTTCACAAATCCAGATCTAACTTTGGCGAATTACCATTCTGTTCTTTTCGGTTCGAGTTCATCGACTCTCGCTGACGGGGTTCTTCCATATTTGATGAACTCAATCGTTATTACGGTCCCGGCCGTGATTTTCCCGGTTGTGATCGCGACTATGGCTGCATATACGCTTGCTTGGATCAAATTCAAGGGAAGTGACGCACTCTTTTTCTTCATCTTTGCTTTACAGGTCGTTCCTATCCAGATGTCTCTCGTGCCACTGCTTCAACTTTTCACTGGTGGCGCACATATTGGCGGTATCACAATCGTTCCCAAATTGGGGATTGCCGGTCACTTTGCTGGAATTTGGCTCCCTCACACAATGTTTGCTTTGCCTCTGGCAATTTATCTACTCCATAACTTTATTGCGTCCTTGCCACGGGATTTGATGGAAGCGGCGCACGTGGATGGCGGCAATCACTTCAAGGTATTTCGTCAAATTGTCATTCCACTCTCGATTCCGGCCATTGCGGCCTTTGCAATCTTCCAGTTCCTCTGGGTTTGGAACGACTTGCTCGTGGCGTTGACATTTGCGTCAGGAACCGAAGAAGTTGCTCCGATCAACGTCAAACTTGCCTCTCTTGTGGGTCAATGGGGATCTGGTTGGGAAATTCTTACCGCTGGTGCATTCGTAACGATTGCTATTCCACTTGTCGTATTCTTTTCGCTGCAGCGCTTCTTCGTCCGAGGACTCCTTGCCGGATCTGTAAAATAGTATTGCTCTCCTAGAGAAGCGAGTTTCCATGCCCCCACTAAATGATGCCTCGCATGCCAAGATCGCAAACTTAGTTTCCCGTATGCCGAAAGATTTTCGCATTGGCGCTGCCACATCCTCATGGCAGATAGAGGGCTCGAGCACTCTACGTGGTCGCTCCATTTGGGAAGATTTTGCGGCCATATCGGGAAATATCGTTGATGGTGCGCAGGCAGATCCAGCATGCGATCACGTCAATCGATGGGAAGAGGATCTCGATCATTTGTCGTGGTTGGGAGTTGATTCATATCGCTTCTCAATAAGTTGGCCGCGAATTCTCCATGATGGAGTGGGCAAGGTTGATCCCGCTGGAGTTGCTTTTTATGATCGATTGATCGACGGTTTGCTCAAGCGAAATATCGAGCCAGTGATCACCATCTACCACTGGGACCTGCCTTCGGCTTTGGAGAAGAAAGGCGGCTGGAACTGGTCGGGAATCAGCGATGCCTTTGCGGAGTACACCGAGGTACTGGCCAAGAATTTTGTTGACCGAACATCCATGTGGGCTACCTTTAACGAGCCTTGGTGTTCTGCTTTCTTGGGTTATGCAGATATCGTCATGGCGCCTGGCAAGGGCGATGCCGCCGCCGGACTAGAGGCCGCCTACCGCCTCCTTGCCGCGCACGGTCGGTCTATGGAAGTTCTCCGCGGATACAAGGCAAAAAATGCTGGGATTGTCCTGAATCTCATGTCTGTCATCGCGGAGGACACGGGTGTTGAGACTGCGGCTCGACAGATAGATGGCCTTCAAAATCGACTCTGGCTCGATCTGCTTGCCGGTCGCGGTGTCCCAGCAGACATTATTGAAGGCACGCGCCAATTTACAGATTGGTCCTTCGTCACAGGGTCAGAATTGAAATCTATTGCCGCTCCCATCGATTGGCTGGGGATTAATTACTACATGCCAATTCGAATTGCATCGGTTCCGAAAGATGGCAAGACGAAAGATGGCGAGCACCACCATTCGAAGTCTTACCCGGGAACTCCGCCTTATCTTGCAGTGCCGCGCGGTCCGCTTACTGAAATGGGTTGGGAGGTTCACCCTGAGAGTTTGACTAGCACGCTTCGCCAGACACAGGAGCGGTTGCCTGGTGTGCCGCTTTATATCACTGAAAATGGAGGTGCATTTGCGGATGTCATGGTCGATGGTGAAATTGATGACCAGGATCGCGTTGAATATTACCAATCGCATTTAGATGCTGCACTGAATGCTCGTGAATCTGGCATAGATCTTCGTGGCTATTTTGCTTGGTCCCTCCTGGATAATTTAGAATGGGCACAAGGGTGGACTAAATCTTTTGGTCTTTTCCACGTGGACAAGGAAACGCAGAAGCGAACTCCAAAGACGAGTGCTTATTTCTTCCGTGAATTACTTGCTAGGCGAAAGCCAAAACCGTAGGGGATCAGTTAGGTACTTCGCCCAAGACCTTTCGTTATGGCCTGATCGGTTATAGATGCGAGTAATGAAATCTTCACCGTCTATCCATCCCGCAGTGCGCATCTTCTGATCGGCATACCTCTGGAATGGCCCGTACTTCGCGTCGTAACCGCCCGTCCCGTGACTCATCCAAATCTTGTGTGCTCCAGGTGTTGGAAGAGCGCTAATAATTGCATCGACTAGAGGTTCCTCTCCCGCTAGCCAATGAGGTGAAAGGGCAAGCGCGGTACTGAAGAAATCGGGGCGCTTGCTCATTGCGTAGAGTGATGCGAGGCCGCCCATGCTTGAACCGATCACGGCTTTGTCGATCGCAGCCAGGTTCAACCCGAGTTCTTTACAGATTGCAGGAGTTATTTGGTCCGTGATTTGTTCGAGGTATTTGTTTCCTCGCAGGTCGCTTAGGGATATTTCAGCATTAGCTTCTCTCGCGGCACTGACCCCATTTTGGTAGGGATCCTCAGGGGCAAGGTCATGAATCCGCCCCCAAGGGTTTTCCGGCGATCTACTATGGAAAACGGCGATAATCGCCGGAGGCATGATTCCTAGTTCACGACTTACCTTTATTGCACTCTGCACCATCTGCCACGAACGACGACCGGTGGCGGAGCATCGCTTAAATATGTTCTGTCCATCATGCGCGATGAGAAGGTGTTCGGTAGGAACTCCAGGGTTCCAAAAATCTACGGTTCGGCCGTCAAAATTGAAACGTTCAACTGGCTGTGAAGCGCCACGAATTTGAAATCGTTTAATTCTTTCCATAACGTCTCGGTTAGAAGCGCTGAAGAGTATTACGCCAGGAAGTTAGCGAACTGCCAAGGGTCTGAATGGTCGTATTCGCGACCGTTCCAGGGACCGTAGAGATCGTTGCGATATTTCAGTGGATCCCAATCGGCAGGTTCTGAATGGAATTCGCCCCAGTATTTCTCTGCGTAAGCAAGAACTTCATCCCATGGGAGATCATCCGGAACCATGAGTCCTTGATCAGGATTCTTCATTGCCCATGCAACGGCGGCGTAAACGGCGCTGGCAACTTGGACAGTGGTGGCAGATTGGTGCGGAATCATCTTCCGTGAATCATGAATGCTCAGCAGCGACCCCGTCCACCATGATTTATATGGATGACCCATGAGAAGAACACCGAGGCGATCTTCGCCGTCGATGATTTCATCGTTCATGATCCGTTGGTTCTCTTGAAGATCCCATTGGCGCATTTCAAGTTCGCGCATTGAGGCAATGGCAGCATCGGCTGGGCAGTACGCGTAGTGCACTGTTGGGCGATAGACGGCGGTGTCGCCATCCCACACAGTTAAATGATCTGAAATCGTAAAGGCCTCACCATGTCGAACAAGCAGTCCGGTGGTTTCAGAATTCGGAACCCATGAACGAACCCAGGTTGTCGCTCCAGGTTGGGCGATTGCAATCTGATTCTTCGGTCCATCTTCATGCCGGTAGGCATTTTTTGGAAGATTCTTCTCGTGTGTGCCCCAGCCCAATTCCGCAGGTGCGATACCTTCTTCGTAGAATCCTTCAACGCTCCAGGTATTTACAAACTCGCCAACAAGCTTTGGTTTATCGGCGACCTGAGTGTCGCGTTCGGCGATATGAATGACTTTAACGCCGAGTTTCTGCGCAAGAACCGGAAAGTTCTTTTCGGCAAGCGCGTCTTCGACACCTTCTCCAGCCAATCCATCTTTGAGTGCACGAGTGGCAATATCCACGAGCGCTCGCTTTGTCAGGTGTGATACCAATCCCGGGTTTGCACCATGTTCAACAATGGCGGTCGGACCCTTCTTCGTCCAACGCGCTTTCATCTCACGAATACGCATATGTCGGACGTACAAAGTGCGCGACTGAACGCTTCGCTCAGGTCCACCAGAATAAGGCTCCCACTCCTCCAGAGAGGTGTTGACGTAAATCACACCGTGGTCATGAGCCCACTGGATCATTTCATTTGCATCGATGTTCCAAGCTAGGTCGAGTAAGAAGTCACCTTCTGAGAGATAGCGACTTAGGAACTCATCCAAATTTTCCTGCGTAAGTTGATCCTGAAAATATGTGGCGCCTTGGTCTATCGCGCCTTGCACACGTGATCTATTGTCTCTTTGATCCACGATCGTCATCTGTTTTGCTTCCACTAAATGTTCGAGAAGTAGCGGGATTGCGCATTGGGCTACCGAGCCGGCGCCGAGAACAAGAATTCGATTGTGGAAGGATGCGGACAATTAGACCTCTTCTGCGAGCCTGTATGAAAGTGGAGCGGCATCGCGCCTTAAATCATAGGCTAAAAATTCAGAACTCTTTCCTCGCATGGTCCGCAGCCGACTCAGACCAGACTCCGGCACCCTGGCGCTTGGCTTCATACATCGCTCTATCTGCGCGGCGTAGGAGGTCTGGCGCACCGTCATTGCCTACATGTCCCACGCTCACACCCACGTGGATTTCGCGGTCCGCAATGGAGAACGGATAACTCAAGGTGGCCCGCAAAGCGTGGGCTACCTCAAAGGTTTCGGCGAAATTGCCGCGCACGATGGCGCCAAATTCATCTCCACCAAGTCTGGCTAAAAGGGCGCCTTGTGGCAAGGCTCGGGTAAATCTGAGCGAGACTTCCTTAAGAAGTTGATCGCCGATTTCATGGCCGTACAAGTCGTTGATCGGTTTAAACCCATCTAGGTCAAGTAGAAGGAGCGCGCCTTCTACTTCGGAGTTTTTTGTGAGTGCTCCAAGTTCTGCGATGAACCTTCTCCGATTGGGCAAGTTTGTAAGGTCGTCGGTGCGAGCCAGAACCCTCTCTTCGCCGATAGATCGGGCCTGTCGCAGAGCGATCATCATTCGCACAAAGGCCAAGATTAAAGTCGCGATTGTTGGAATCAAAATGAACTCTGGGAAATAGCCGGGACGTAGCGATGTAATCGATAAGAGTGTTGCGCTCATCATCACTGAGAGCGCTACAAAGAGCGGATGAATTGTTCCGATGAGCGCTCGCTCGGTTCCGCGAAAGCGCATGCCTAGAGCAAGCAGGACGATTCCCAAGAGCCACAAATCATCCGTGAGCGCTCCCAATGAATATCGGTGATTCACGTTGAGCCAGAGAAAGAGAAAATCTGAAATTAGAAAAATCGCTATTCCAGCGGTGATGAGTGCGCTTCGCGGAGTCGGTGGGGAGATGAGCGTGAGCGCCAGAACGAGGGCAACTAGGACCAAGTCGGCGATCGGGAAGAGAATCGCGACGAAGGTCTGTGCGAGGTCCTCTTGAGAGTAAGGAAGGACGGGTTCGATAAGAAAAGCTGCACCGATTGCGCTCAGACCGAGTCCCAAAATGGTGGCGTCGAGAATTTCTAGTGATCCGAGTTTTCCGCAAGCTCGTAACGTTCGTGGTATTCCAATAAAAGCGCAGGGATAAAAGAGCAGATAGAAGGTATTGGCAAGCGCAGAATGAATTCGTGGGGAACTGAAGAATTCGTTGTAGGTGGAGAGTATCGAACCGATGCTCCAGAAAACTATTGCTGCACCAAGCGTGACTCTCGCGATTTGATCGTCGAATGTCCGGGAGGTGAAGATTGAGAATGCTGCCCAGAGAGAGATCGCGTGAAAGAGAATGAGGTCAATGAAAAAATTGGAGCCTGGAATCGCGATTCGTAAGAGTACGTGAATGGCCAGCAACGTTGGTGCCAGGATCCTATTTATCCGCACCATTGACATGAAGTTAAGGCAGGTCACCAGTACCAATAAATAGGGCTAGCCATAGACCGAGCCTCTCCGCTCGATCTATGGCTAGTCGCTAATTACTGTGTGTGGGTTTTACATGCCCTTCTGGCAGACCAGTCCGCGCATGGAGAGGGATTGCGCTACCCCAGCCTTGGCCTGTGCAATCGAGTCGACCGTTGAAGCACGAGTGGTCTGCATTGTCGTGACGCTTGTACCGACCTTGCGTAGGGAGAGAGCTGCGGTGGTATTGGAACGAATTGCGGAATTAATAGAACGTATGGCGGCGGCATAACTAGCAAGTGCCTCTGTCTTTTTAGCCGAGGTTGTTCCATCTGCTGCGAGCTTGTCTCGCGCCGCGGTGAATTCAGCGAGTTTGGCAGTCCAGATGACACTCTGAGCATCCAAGGAGTCGGCTTTCGCATTCGCTTCAGCGACCTTTACCTGTTCTGCCGCGATCTTGGCGTCGAGTGCGGCCAGAGTGGCGGGGAGATTTTTAACCAAGGCTAGGTAGGTGGTGTTCTGCCTAACGTAAATAGTATTTGTCTTGAGGCAATCCAGAGAGACCCAGGTCAGTTTCTTCGCTTTTTTGACTACCGGATTCTTGGTGCACTTATAAATGTAGCCACCGGACTTGGCCTTGGCGTTTAGCGTCTTGCAAGCGACGCCATTGCTGATCGTTGCTGCATTGGCAGAAGCGGTGACCAGAGATCCAGCCAGAAGGAAGCCAAGAACAGATGCAGTAATTATTTTGCGAAACATAATAACCTCCAGAGAATGTGGACTCATCGTAGCCAATCCGCAACAGGGTCAGAAGCCTAAAGCCAGTCATTTATGAAATTCACCGAGAAATGACAGGAACGCGGTTATTTCTTGCTCTTTTTGGGCTTCATATTGATTCTAAATTTGCGGATGAGGGGTCGGGGCGCAGAACGGGCGAGGGTCGCAAATATTGCGTACTGCCATCCTGGCACAGAGATGGCTTTTCCGGCGCGGGCATCTGACCAAGCTTTGGCTGCAACTTTCTCAGCCTTCAACCACATGAAATCAGGAAGTCCAGACATGTGCATTTTGCCCCGGTCGTGGAATTCAGTCCGTGTGTATCCAGGGCAGAGTGCAAGAACTTTCACATTCGATGTTGAGAGTTCCGAGTGAATTGATTCGCTAAGAACGGTGAGGTACGACTTCGCTGCGCTGTAAGAACCCCCTGCGACCCAACCGGCAACGGATGAGACATTGATGATGATTCCTGAATTGCGTTCTTTCATGGAAGGAAGCGCTGCGTGCATAAGCCTCATTGGCGTTTTCGCGAGTACATCCAAGAGTTCTTGCTCCGCTGAGACATCGCTGGCGAGAAAACTTTTCTTGATTCCAAAACCAGCATTGTTGACAAGCACATCAATTGGGTTGGATTTATCTTTCACTCTTTCCTCAACACGTTTGAGGTCATCTGGGATGGTTAGGTCGGCGCGGAGAACTTCGAAATTGATTCCATGTTCACTTTGCAATCGCCGTCCGAGTTCGGTGAGTCTCTCTTCGTCGCGCGCAACCAGAACCAAGTCATAGCCTTCTTTTGCCAGAAGGTCTGCAAAGCAGGCACCAATGCCGGCGCTTGCTCCGGTGACTAGTGCTGCTCTATTCATCATGTGCGCTCCCTTTCGGTGATACTCGCAGTTCGCCTGGAGCTCCGATTGGCACAATCGGGTGGAGAGGTTTTACTGGATCAAGACGACGATAATTCTCCGACTGTAGAGGGCGCAAGTCTTTTTCGCCTCTATTTGGCCAGAATGAAAGCGCCCTTTCTGCCTGCGCCGTGATTGTTAGAGCCGGATTTACGCCCAAATTGGCAGTGATTGTCGAACCATCAATCACGTGAAGCGAGGTGTAATTCCATACTCGGTGGTAAGGGTCCACAACTCCTTTTTCTGGCGATTCACCAATAACAACTCCACCAACAAAATGGGCAGTAAAGGGAGCGTCTATGAGATCGCCCAGATGGCCCATGGCAACACCTTTGTATTTCTTCGCGATAGCACGTGCGGTCTCATTTCCCTCAGGAATCCAGGTCGCATTGGGATGTTCGTCGCTATTTTCCGAAGTTAAGCGCCAGCTAAAGCGGCCTTGCTTTCCGCGGACTCTGATCCAAGAATCCACATTTTGCATGACCAACGCGATGACCGTCCGCTCACTCCAGCACCGAACATTAAGCGCTTTAAGAAGTAATGAGGGATTCTTCAGGAATTTGGAGACCCACTGACGTCGACGCGCACCCGATGTTGATCCCTCCGTCATGATTGTTTGAAGCAATCCCATCAAATTACTTCCTTTCCCATATCTCACCGGCTCGATATGCGTCTGCTCATTTGGGAAAAAGGAGGACGTGATTGCTGACCCCTCGCTGAAGTCGATATCAGTATTGGGCATGGTGGCACCAACTAGCGATTCACTGTTTGTTCGAGAAAGATCGCCGAGCCGGTCAGAGAGTTCGGGAAGTATCTGATCTGATTTCATTCGATGGAGCAACTTCTGAGTGTTGTACGTTCCGGCGGCGACAATGACATCGCGGGCGTGGAAGATTCGATTCTTCGATGGGAAAGGTCCGGTTTTTACTGCAGTCACTTTCCAATCTCTATTGACCTGTTCAATTTTTGTCACTGTTGTACGTGGATGAACTGTGACTCCTGCTCGTTCTGCCAATCCGAGATAATTTTTCGGCAGAGTGTTTTTTGCATTGTGTCGGCATCCAGTCATGCATCCACCACATTGGATGCATCCGTTGCGATCAGGTCCGACGCCTCCGAAATACGGATCACTCACCTTCTCTTTACCAAAGAAGATTCCAAGCGGCGCGAGTTGGAAGGTCTCACCGACCCCCATTGCCTCCGCCACATTTTTCATCGCCTGGTCACTCGGAGAGAAGTACGGATTCTGTGTCACTCCAAGCATCCGTCGAGCTTGGTCATAAAATGGATCTAGTTCGCTCTTCCAATCAGTGATCGACGACCATTGGGGATCCGAGAAGTATTTGTCTCCCGGTTGATAAAGAGTGTTTGCATAGATCAGAGATCCGCCACCGACTCCGGCGCCCGCAAGAATGAGCGCATTGGGTAGGTAGTGAATCCTCTGTAGACCGATAAGACCGAGCCGCGGCGCGAAGAGAAATTTATTGAGCCGCCACGACGTTTTGGGGAAATCCTCGTCAGTAAAGCGACGCCCCGCTTCAAGGACAGCAACGCTGTATCCCTTTTCCGCGAGGCGAAGCGCAGCGACGGATCCCGCAAAACCAGAACCTATGATCAGAACGTCATAGGTTTCCTTCATGAGATAAACCTATATCTCGATCTGGCTTGAATCCTCTTCGCGAATCGTCCAACTCGTTCCGTAGGCCTCGAGTAGGTCGAGGAAAGGCTTTGGTTCAAACCATTCTGGACCGTTAACGCCAGATGGCTTCCACACACCCTTATGGATCAACTCCATTGCGATGAGCGGATTCACTGCGGTCTGCCAGACGACAGCCTGATCTCCGTACTCCTTCATCGACCATTCATTGTCAATGACGTTGTAGATGTAGCAAGCGTATGGCTGGCCCTCCTTGTTAAGGCCTTTCACCAAGGTTCCGGCGCAGGTTTTGCCATGCATACGTTCGCCCAACGTTGAAGGATCTGGAAGCGAGGCGGCCAGAAGATCGCGTGGTGAAACCGAGATCCCTTGAACGTCGACGTGCTCTTTCCGATCCATGCCGAGCATATGAATTGTTTTCAAGGTGGTAATAAATTCAGCACCGAGTCCGTATTTAAAGTTAACTTTTTTTGCATCCACTTTCTGTGGAATCAGTACAACTTCTTCGTGCTCAACATTGACGCACTCGACTGGTCCGATCCCTTCTGGGAAATCGAAAACCTCGATTTCGCTAAATGGCGCAGTCGTGTACCAACCGCGACCGTCCTCCCAGACCAAAGGAGGGTTGAGGCATTCTTCAATTGTCGTCCAGATGGAGAAGGAGGGTGCAAAGTCATGACCTTCAACCGTGAGGTTGGAGCCATCGAGGACGGTGATGGAATCAATTCGGCTGAAGAGGAAATCGGAGGCATATCGAGCAAAGACATCACTCATACCAGGCTCAATTCCCATACCGACAAGGGCGTAAATACCGCGCTCACTCCAGTTCCAATCACGGGCAAATTGTTCGTCGCCGAGTTTTACGCCGGTTTCGGTATTTGGGTAGTGAGGATGAGGACGGGATAGTGACATTGCCATGTCGATGTAATTGGTATTTTCAATCTCGCACGCTAGAAAGATCGGCATGACAAATCGTGGATCCACGGCATTGATTACCACGTCGGGGCCCGCTCTGCGGATGAGTTCGCGGATATCTTCCAATTCTGCAGCGTTGACTTGGGCTGCGGAGAATCTGGAATCTTTTACTCGTGCGACGGCTTCTTCTGCGCGGGTCAAGGTCCTGTCGGCTATCACCATCGAGGAGATAAATGACTTTCGAGATGCAATATTTGCAATCGCCCTGCCAACGCCGCCTGCGCCTATAACTAGCGCTTTCATTGTCGGCCTTTCATTCAGTGTATTGAGGTGTTCTATGTGATTCCAATGGTAGTCAATCAGTCTCTATCTGCCAATATGGAGCGTAAAACATTGGCTATCTTCTTCAATGCCAACGAGTACCCTTTGCACTGATCGAAATATCAATAATTCTTAGGTCCTCGTAGCTCAGTGGATAGAGCAACCGCCTCCTAAGCGGTAGGTCGCCGGTCCGACTCCGGCCGAGGACACTTATTTCTAAACTATGGATACATAATCGACAGGCACACCCTCGTGCATCATTGAAGGCAAAGGCAAGTACTACTGAATTATGCGTCCAGGCATGACTCGTGCTGTCGCAAGATTAAGTATCTAGCAAGTAGCAGAGAAACGAAGCAGGGACTGCCCAGGCATCTGATCCAGTTGTGTCCAAAATATTTCGAGTGACCATAAGCCCATCCCATTGAGAAGCATCTATAGTGGCAGCTTCTCCTTTCCACCCGCCGTCTTGGATGTACTTTCCCTCAATCGCTGCACCGTTCAAATGGTGTGATACAAAATCAATCTCTTTCCGAGTTTTACTGGTGAAGTAAAAAATGAAGTCATCCCAGGAAGCATTTGGGAGGTCTGAAATGAGCCTGCGTCTCAACGCCATCCCCACTTGCATTTCCGAAAGGGCCGTTGGGTCAATGTCTTTTCTTTGCGTATTCCTTAAATTTGGTAATCGAGCGATAATCGGATCAATAGCATAAATCTTGTCTTGAGCCAGTGGATTTGGTAGCCAATTTCCAGGTTGTCGTTTGGGGCAGTCCCACAGCAAAAAAGCATCTCTTAAATACTGAAGGTGTCTAACTGCTGTTTCCTTCACAATCCCGACGTCACTGCCGATGCTCGTCAAATTTACAGGCGAGCCCATTCCTTCCCAGAGCCTTTCTTGAAATGCGGTACTCGTTGCCATATCCAGTCTGCTGTTCTTGAAGGCGTCCTTCTGGATTACATCAAAAATGGTTTTGATAAAACTTGAACTTATGGGTTGGCCTGCCTTTGCGCATGCCACTGAAGTTGGGAACCCTCCGTACTGCAAATATGTTTCCCACAATTTAACCAATTCATCCAGCCATGGGATGAGATCGGCAAGGGCCTGCAATGCCCGTGGAGAGCGCAGTTCACCAGGAGCGATACTAGGTCGCGGAGGCAGAGGCGTCTGGGCGAGAAGGCTTACGAAACTTGCAAAGCCCATTGGAAGCATGGTTCGGTCAATATCAACACCAGAGCCTCTTCTTCCAGCAAGGACACCCATCGCTTCGGTGAGCGCGGCCGAATTAGAGCCAGTAATTACTACGGTATCTGCAGCAAACTGAGGGTCATTGTCGCGGAGACCTTTTAGTTCACTGTCCCACTGACCTGATATCGCTGAAGCCTCATCAATGAACCAGTAGCGAGCGCTGTCTTTGGGAATAGGGGGAAGCGTTGTGTTCAGGACGAGGTTCTTCAGATCTTTAGCCGTCCATCCGTCTGCTGACACCCGAATTATGCAATGTTGGGGAACTCCCTTCTCGAGAAGCGCTTTTATCGTTTGCTTGATCGCGACCGTCTTTCCGACCCTTCGTGGCCCGCGAAGTATGTATAAGTTTCCAGTCGCCAAGTCATTCAACACTCCCGAGTTGTAATCGATTCCACTCTGGGCAGCCGCTTTCAAGTCTTTATCAGTTTTATGCCATTCAGGATCACGCCACCAGGGGTTTCCGCTTGTTAACTCTTGATTCTGTAACCCTATTTTCGTGGCCATAGATCTGATTGTACACATATTTATGCTTAGAGCATATGAAAATGTACCCCTAAATTAGATTAGAGACGTATGAAAATATACCCCTAAATTAGATTAGAGACGTATCAAAATGTACCCCTAAATAAGGTGAGATACTTATGAAAATGCACCCCTAGATTATGTTAAAACTTGGAATGAGTTGGCGGCGGCATCGGGATGATGGCACATCTGATATCTGTCTGGATGGTTAATTTGGGGTGTACTAAGGATCTTGGACAAATTGGCCTGCCCTACGTTTTTCAGACACGATGGCCAGCCCTACGTTTTTCAGACACGAGATAGTGGACATCAGGCGGTTTGTTTGCTTTGAGTATGAAGTTGAGGCCATACAGTTTGTGCTCCAAACTGGTCGGCCAGGGGACTTGTCAGCCGAGTTTTGAGCCCCGAGCGTGTCATGGGCCGATTCGGGTTGGGATACTTGACAGGGAGCCGCAGCAGTGGGAATAATCCTATAAACACCGCAATCACCGCAAACGCTGTAATCACCGCAGAAGAGGAATCAAATGGACACTGTAAAGCGCGAGCTATTAGCGAGCAAACTTGCCAAAGCCCTCAACCTTTCCGCTGACACGGTCGGCAGGTACGCGAAGGCTGGCCGCATCCCTTTTGAGAAGACACCAGGCGGGCATCGCCGGTTCAATCTTGGCGAAGTAAGACAAGCCTTGATGGCCTTGGAATCAAGCGGTGTCGAGGACCTGCGTCTTCCTGTTGCGGGCGACCTCAACCCCCTAGCGCTGGGGCCAAAGGTGGTCATTAGTTCATCGGCAAAATTACATGAAAGCCTTCGCGCAACAAGAACGGTGCCCATGAGTGACGACAATGTCGTCGCGGTGCCAGTTCGCGGCACAAGCGCACTTCGTGACATTTTAGAGAACGCACGCCGCATACGGGTAAGTTAATAAAACGGTGCCAAACAAGTCCGGCAAGAATAAATCCGCTCCCGCAAAGGATGAACTGAGCGAGGTCTACGTCAGAGTTGTGTCTGATGTTCAGCAGGGTGACCTGATATCGCTAGGAGCCGTGACACTTGTTGGACGAGGCGCTACTCAAGCCTGGCGAGAAACATCAGAGTACGAAAAGATTCCAACCAACCCAGAGGCGGGCTCTTGGTCCCTCACGATTGACAGTGAAGTGGATTGGTACGCAATCATTAGTCAAGACTGTGACATCGCGAGAACTCCAGACATCGAACCAGCACTCGTAGTCTGTCCGGTCAATTACATCAGTGATGCAAAGTGGGCCGCCCTGCGAGCAGGTGGCACCTCCCCGCGCGAATTCCCACTTCCAGACGGGCGCAAACTCCCTGTGAAGCCCGGCTACAAACCTATTGTAAACCTTCGATTTGTAACGAGCATCGATAAGACCGCCCTCACCGACGGCTCAGTCAAGTTCTTGCGTCCACTTAGCGCACCACAAAGAGCAAGGTTCAGTAGTTGGGTGGGATCTAGGTACTCGCGTGCGCCCCATCCGGATGACCTTGAAAGAGACGTGCTCCCTAGGGTGGCAACACTTCTACAGAAAATGGCAACAGATCTAAATCCGAAAAGCCGCAGTAACCCGGAGTATCGACTTGTTGATGCCGCCGAGAGTTGGTACATCGGTGGCAGTACTAGAAGGGTTGTGTTCGTGATCTTTACGAGTGAATCCTCCGCAAAGAACACAGGGTTATGGGATACAGCGAGCCTGAACTTTGATCTCGCTACCGTGTCTAGTGCAACAAAGCGTCTTGCCTCAAAAATGCTTGCCTCCTTAAAGCCGGGAGGTGGATACACAATCGAGGTGCAAGTCAAGACACTGCGTGGGATATATGCGGCAGATTTTCTTGTCCTCAGCGAGTGGGTAATTGAGGAACCAGGAGACCCCCTCGCTGCCGACTAGACCGAATTTCATGCACCATGACTTGCCGATCTCCCGAAGTTTCGTAACAAAGAGTTGATCATCCGTTTCGCTCAAAATCTCATCAGCAGAACGAGGATTGCCTTCCGCAGAATCGGCCCGAAAAATACTCGATAAATTGAGTCGTAATGTTTAGTTAGTCTCAGTTTTTAGTGGGTCTTTACCTGAAATAGCAACGTACATCGCTAACCCCACCAATCGTTAATGCAACCCCTTGAGGATCATGCGGGGTGAAACAATGGAGCCGTAGTGACGTTTTGGAATGTCTCTACGTGAATGAAAACTGCGATGTCCATTACCCTTGATTCTATGAGTACTAAAGAGCCGTGCGCTGAGGTCATCCGACACTCTGGCCTCCGAACAACCGTCTCATGACATCACGGCAACCGATTTTCTGGCGTTGCCTCTGGCTCCTGATGTCATCTTGCTGACTTTCAAAACGGAGAGCGGCGGGCGCGCTTGTCTGCGGAGTTCCATTTGGGTTCGAATTGATGGCGACAAATGGCTCTTGCGCTTCCACCAGGGCACCGCCATTACCAAGTAATCATTGGAAAGTGGAGCGTCGATCGCACCTGAAGAGAAACGTCATTCGTGTGGGAAACCCCACCAATCGTTAATACACCCCTTGCGCGCTAAAAGGGTGCGCAAGGTTCGAATGCACTAGCGCATTCATATACAAATTATTTACCCACATTTAATCGTCCTTCGTCCGTCTCTCTTGATCCCTCTTATTAATCTCAGCATTAGAGGACAGCACGGGAGTTTTGTACCGTCTCAAATGAATGACCCGAGAGGTGGCTCTGAGTGGGTGGATGGCCGAGCGATTCTGAGGCAAAAAAATGCATCCGCTCACTGAAAAAGGATTTCCATTGGGAATATTCGACAGATGTAGGCGGTTCGTCCCACTTGGCAGGCTGGTTACTTTGTGGACAGGGGTGTCGAATCGGGGTCGACGGTACCGCCAGAAATACGGCGAGGGCTCTTTGGCGCCTTGCAAAGAAGTGTGAGCATGGACGGGCGCCAAACCGGCGCCAATGGTAAGTTCAGTAATGTTGCCAACTGCCAACATTATGTCGTAGGGTAGTTAGGTGGAGAAAATAAAGCGCAACTACGAGTTTTCCGTGCAAGTTGCTGGGTTAGATATTGAGAACGAATCCCAACTTAAGCAGTTGAAGAATGACGCGATTACCATCGTTGCCTTTGCCTCTAATGGCCTCACCATGCTTGGTGTCGAAATGGCTGCCGGATCCCCTGAATCAGCATTTAACGAATTCAAATCATTCCTGAATAAGTACGCGAGTGACATCAAAATCAAGCGCGTAGATTTGGATCTGGTATCTCTGTCGCAGATTGCAGAACGCTTGGACGTAACTCGTGAGGCAGCTCGACTCTGGGCCATCGGGGAACGCCGCCAAGACTTCCCCGAACCCTTTACATCTGCTGGCCAATCACTTTTATGGGCCTGGTCTGAGGTATTCGATTGGCTGACCGAAGAAGAGACCCAAAACGACCCACATCCGCTTCCTATCAATCTGATCGAGCGCTTGAACGGCATTTACGCACGGGATCGCAAATCGGCCACCTCTTCAATGGCATTGGCGTCCGCCTAGCTATCAACTGCGTCATCATCGGTTTACCGATAGGCGAATGAACCAGAGCCAAAGGTACAAGTTCGTTCGCTAGACGAGCAGCGACTTCTGTAACCCAACTAATCGTTAATACAACCTCTAAAACCAAGGAGAAAACGAAGGAAATCATCCGTCATACGTTCCAGTAAGTGGCATACAGTGTGGCGGTATGGAACGCCTTGGTGCCATCGACGCCGCTCAAAGAATTGTTAGTGCCCGGTTCCCCGATGCAAGGGCTGCATTTCTTACTGGAAGTGCGCTGACGACGCGCCTCACCTCCACATCAGACCTAGATATTGTGGTCGTCCTGCGGGGCAAACCCGCACCCTTTCGGGAATCTATTCATGAACACGGTTGGCTAGTCGAATTATTTGTCCAAAGTCCTGCATCGATCAAATATTTTGTAGCCAAGGAGACTAGTGAGCATCACGCGCCAACGCTCAAGATGCTCTCTGACGGGCACATTCTTGTATCTATAGATGGAGAGGCTGAGAAACTGCAAACGGAGGCCATTGAACGTTTCGCCAAGGGTCCTTCGTCAGTATCGAGTGAGGAGATGGAAAGAAGGCGTTACGCGCTAACCGACCAACTAGACGATCTCATCGGGGCCACAGATCCCATTGAGTTGCTCTACATCAGCCAACAACTACTCGTAGGTGCTAGCGAACTCGCACTGCTCTCTAAAGCGCAATGGCTAGCCTCGGGCAAGTGGTTACCACGACACCTAGCATTGAGTGAGCCTGAATTATCGATACGGCTATCTGCCGCCATTAAGGCTGTCCTTGAAAATGGCGAGAAGGAACCAATAGAAGATGTGGTCCGAGAAATTCTTGAACGCGTCGGCGGCCCTTTATCGGAGGGGTATCGCGTTGCAGGTGAGATTCTAGATCTGTAATTGACCACATGGGCAGTTGATTTGGTAACCCCACTAATCGTTAATGCAACCCCTTGGCTGGGACCTTTGCAAAGTACCCGAGGCACGGCAAGGCGTCTCAATTTCTCATTACCAGCGTCGTGAGACCCAGTCGATTGCCACTGGGATCCTCGAAGTAAGCAAACCAACCACCGGGATATTCCGTTTTGCCTTTAAGAATCTTCCCACCATTGATTTCGACCTTTTTCAAGTCAGCATCTATGTCATCACTGTCGAGATAAACGGTCACATCACCTTGTTTGTTTTCATCACCAATTGGTGCGAAGCCACCACGCATGTTGCTCGATTGCCAAACCGTATATTTTCCGCTCGGATTGTCCATGTTCCGGGCCTCCCATCCAAACATCTCAACATAAAATTTTGCCAAATTATCAGGGCTCTTGGCAGAAATCTCAATGTGACTAATCCTCCTACTGATCATGGAATATGCCTTTCATTGGTATTTGGCTCAAAGATAGTGCTGATGGTTCATTACTTGGCTGAAATGGGCAACACAATTCTGGCGAACGCGGCTAGTCATTAATGCAACCCTTTAGTGGAGACCTGCTGCCTCTAGAACTTCGCGCGAGGATACAGCCGCTAAATCCGCTGCACTTCGCGTCGTAGATCCAGCGTAGGCCGCGCAGATTTGATAGCCGAATGCGTAACCAAACCATTTTGTAATCTCTTCTGCACCAAAAAACCATTTTGCTTGACTGAATTCAGTTAGATGGAGGTCCAAGTTTGCCTTCTCTATCTCGAGAGAAGAGATCGGGGCCTGACTATAGATTGGTCTGACTCCAGTAACCTCCTCCTCGAAAAGTTGGGCAAGACCTTCGCTCACCAACATGTCCCCGAGATCCCCATGGCAACCTGGTCCGCGCCAGCGCATGACATGGTGGAATTCATGAACAAGCGTGGAAAATATGTGCTGCTCACTGAGATTGAGGCAATCCGGGTCAATCGCAACAATGACGACATGGGGGCCATACGTGTAGCCACCAACTCCCATCTCTGAAATCGCCTCGTCGGGTGAGTCAATGAACAGAACATCGACGGCATCTGCACGAAGTAGGTCTTTGGCGATTCTCGCTGCCGACTCAAATGCCGCTTCGATTATTCCCCTGTAACGTTCGAGTCGACCGGACGCAGCGGCAAGGTGACTCTCTATCGGTGTCATTCTCGAATCCTCGCATCATTCATGATCAAAACTTCGACAATCCACCTCTAAATCCAAGCGACTTCATGACGGTTAAAATTGCCCAGCAGGTACAAGAAATAGAGCCCAACCCACACTGGTAACCCCACCAGTCATTAATGCAACCCCATCTGGAACAGACCCGCTGAGTCGTAGCGTGACCGTTTCCAGCACAAGAATCGATTTCGAGATGACACTTAACAGTCACAAGCGCCGCCCTCTGGGGCGATGTGATTTGATATGGAGGTGACAAGTCAACGCCTTTCAGTGAGAGAAATGACGTTGGCCGATGTTGAGGTTCGGATCAACTACTTTCATGACGCTTCAGATGACCATCTTCGCGTGATGGGAGTTGATAGGGCGCTACTGCCCTCACGAGAGGATTGGTACGCATTCTATGAAGAAGATTTGGCGCTTTCGATTCGAGACCGGACTACTTACTCGCTACTGTGGGAACTAGACAAACAAATAGTTGGGTTTAGTTCAGTATCCAACATTGTCTTTGGCGAAGAAGCTTTTTTGCATCTGCACATCCTGAGTCCAACACGACGCCAAGGTGGACTAGGAGCCGAGTTCGTAAGGAAATCAGCGAAAGTTTACTTTGAAGTTCTTGAGTTGAAGCGACTCTTCAGTGAGCCGAATGCTTTCAACATCGCCCCAAATCGGGCGCTACAACGTGCTGGATTTCGCTATCTGTTCACACATGAGACGACGCCGAGTCCGATCAACTTCCCTCAGACTGTGACTCGATGGGTCCTCCAAGGTAGTTGAGCCATTCCTCCATCGATTGGACCAACCAAGATCGCCAACGCGGCTTGGGTGCTACCCAAAGTTTGCAATATCAATTCTGTGTGAGAGATGCATTGATTTTGATTTGAGACTGCGGTGTCGATCCCATCGATTATGCGAAGACGATGGTCCGGTCGCCGACCAAGAAGATTCGATTTTCTGCGTAGAGCTTCACTGCTTTGGAAAGTACTCGTCTTTCAATGTCTCTACCTAATGAGACCAAGTTCTCTGGCGTCGAGGTGTGGGTTACATGTGCAACGTCTTGTTCGATGATGGGGCCTTCATCAAGGTCTGAAGTGACGAAGTGTGCGGTTGCTCCGATGACTTTCACGCCACGTGCATGAGCCTGGTGGTAAGGCTTTGCGCCTTTAAAGCCCGGCAGGAACGAATGGTGAATGTTGATCATCTTGCCGAGCATTGAATCGCAGAACTCGCCACTGAGGATCTGCATGTAGCGGGCTAAGACGACAAAATCGATGTCCAATGATTGGATTTCATCCTTGATGGCACTTTCTTGGGCGGGCTTGTCCATGCCAACCATCGAAGTGAATGTGATTTCATGAGATTCAACTAACGATCGAAGCTCTTCATGATTAGACATCACCAGAGGTATCTCGATGGGCAACTCCCCAAGCTCAAGTAGGAAAAGGAGGTCTCGAAGACAGTGGCTTTCCTTGGTCACCAGAATCAATGCCTTTCGTTTCTGACTTGCTGGCCTGATTTCCAATACAGGGGAGAAACCAGACGTCACCGATCGCAAGATCTTCTCCGCCTCTTCCACCGCTAGATCAGCCTCAAAGAGGGTCCGCATGATGAATGTTCGCGTTGTCGGATCAGTGAACTGTTGATTCTCAATGATGTTGCCCTTACATTCTAAAATCGCAGATGTTAAGGCGTGAACGATCCCTGGCTGATCAATGCACTGCAGAGTCACGACAAGATTCATGTTGCGAGAATAGCGGGAACTAGTGCGCCAATGTGAAACGTTTAAGCGCTTTGGGCGCCCACCAATTCAATTCACCGAATAATCGCATCAGCGCCGGTACTAAGAGTGCGCGGATGAGAGTTGCATCAAGTAAGACCGCGAACCCGACACCAAGACCCAGAAGTTTGATCGAAGTTACGCCGCTTGAAATAAAGGAGGCAAACACAACTGCGAGCAGCATCGCAGCTGCCGTAATAATTCGCGCAGAGCGCTGCAATCCCGTCGCCACCGCTTCGGTGTTGGATTTGCCGGCGAAATGTTCCTCCCGTATGCGCGACAGGAGAAAAATCTCGTAGTCCATCGAGAGCCCGAAGACCACCACAGCAACCAGAATCGTTGTTCCGGTATCAAGGGTGCCCGTTACTGTGAAATCCCCAATGAGCCATTTCATATGGCCATCGATGAAAATCCAACTCAGGACTCCAAGCGTCGCAACTAATGAGAGTCCATTTAGTATCACGGCTTTGATGGGCAGAATTATCGAACCCGTGAAGATGAATATGAGTATCAGAACGCTTAACGCAATCCACCCGAGTGCCCACGGCAACTTGTCAGCGATTCCATCTTGCGAGTCTGTGAAGTCGGCAGCGGCTCCACCGATGAGAGTCCCAGCAGGTGCATCGATTAACCGGAGATTATGAATAAGCGTCTGAGCGGCACTTGTCCGCGAACCAATTGATTGGATTGCCGTAACCCGCAGATCATTCCCGCTGACTTGTGGAGGGTTGATACGTATAACGCCTACAACGGATTTCACCTTATTGAGGTAAGCAGCAACTTCCTTCGACTTCTGGACTCCACCAGGAATAATGATTTCAATCGGACTGCTCTCTTGTCCCGGGAAACGGTCCAGAATCATTTTTGACGCGATGGCCGCACTATTCGATTTTGGTAGGACCCGTGAGTCGATTTGTGCGAAGGCAATATCTTTGATCGGTGCGGCCAAGACACCCAAAATAATCAAGGAAACAACTACAACTGGTACGGGTCGTCGCATGACGAATCGGGCCGTCCGTGCCCAACGACCCTCTTCTTTCTGGGTAATGGCCCCGCGACGGACGACCCCTTTGTCGATCCGATTGCCTAGTATTGCCAAGATTGCGGGAAGAGGAATAAGAGCGCCGACTACTGCGAGGGTAGTGACTGCAATTCCTGCATATCCAAAAGACTTGAGGAAACTGAGCGGAAAGAGCATGAGCGAACTGAGCGTGACAAGAACAGTCAAGCCCGAATAGAAGACCGTTTTTCCTGCACTCATGATGGTCGTGGTCACCGCTTCTTCGACGTTCTTTCCTGAATGCAATTCTTCGCGGAACCGATTGACGATGAGGAGTGCGTAGTCAATTCCCAGACCTAATCCAAGGCCGGTAATGAGATTGAGTGCATAAATGCTGACATTCGTGAAAAGTGTGAAAAGCAAGATGATGAAAAGCGCCCCGAGAATTGCGCTGATTCCGACCACTAGTGGCATCGCTGATGCAACTAACGCACCAAATACAAAAGCGAGCAGGATAAAGGTGAGAGGAATTGAGATTGCCTCCGCCAAGGCTAGGTCTTTAGAAATCTTGGAGTTAATCGCATGTGCAACCACACCAGCGCCCGAGGTGTAGACAGTGAGGGATTCGAACTTTCCTTCAAACTTCTCCTGAATCACTCTTCCCACATCTTCTATGCTTCCAAAATTCGTTTTCTCCGTATAGACGAAGAGAAAGGCTGCTTTCCCATCACTCGACATGAGAGTCGGTGACTTTCCGGAACTCCAATACGAGAGTGTTTGGGCCACCCCTGGCACAACTTTCACCTGAGATTCCAAACGAGACTCAGAGGCAATCACGGTTGCATCGTTTAGTCCCTTCATCCCCGAGTCGACGACGAGGACAACACTTGGATCCTTTACGTTGAAATGATCTGTCAGGTACTTCGATGCCTGAGCAGACTCACTTTTCGGATCTGAGTACCCGCCGCTATCTAGTTTGGAAATGACGGCGGAACCGATGGCGCCGGCGGATACAACGATGATGATGAAGAGAAAAAGGGTTATTTTCCGACGACGGACAACCAGGTGAGCAAGGGTGTCGAACACTAAAGACTCCAAATCTGAACAATCTAACGGCTGTTCAGGCTGTAATTGAGCATTGTCAAGATAGAGGGCACAATGGCCTCATGGCAATGGCAAAAGTGCATGATCCCTACCACCACGGTAATTTGGAATCAGCGCTTCTCTGTGCCGTTACGAAGATGATACGGGCAGCTGGTGCGTTATGAGTGAAGAATGGCCACAATCTTCAGCTGACGAACGCGACCCGCGCGATGATCAAGAAGATGAAAAGAAGCGAGACGAGCAATTGGAATCAGATCGACCACCCCATCACGAGTGAAAGACGTTTACTCGTCTAGTTAGGTGCTGTTGTTGAAGTTGGCGCAGCAGGTGCCGTGCTGGATGGTGCAGCAGGTGCAACAGAAGATGATGATGGAGCGGCGGAAGCTGTTGATGGCGCTTTTGAAGAAGATCCAGAATCGGTCTTGTAGAAACCTGAGCCCTTAAAGACGACTCCAACTGGGGAGTAGACCTTTCGTAATTGGCCGTTGCACTCGGGGCAATGGGTCAACGATGTATCGGTAAAAGCCTGGAATATCTCAAATTCGTGTTGGCAGGCGCTGCATGCATATTGGTACGTTGGCATAGAGCATCTGCCTTTCCTCACTAGCGTTCCCCATTAAAAATCCAGGGGCAGTAGAGAGAAGTCTAAAGAAGTGGGACGATAGAGGCGAATTGAAAGATATTGAGACGCTGAACGCAAAGGTTGGAGCATTGTGAGGCTACATAAAACCCTGGTGGGGGCGGTTCTGGCCTTCATTGCATTCGGATCGACCTGGTCGGCCAGTGCCAATTCACTCGTAAGCGCAACTCCTAATGCCGGAGCCGTGCTTACCTCCTCGCCCAGTGCAATCAGTATGACGACCGAGGCGCCACTCATTGATCAGGGAAATATGATCACCGTGCGCGATCCACAGGGCACTCGAGTAGATGACGGTACTTTGACTGTCAATGGGACCGATGTCGTGGCCGGTTTGAAATTGCTTACGGTCAGCGGTATTTACACCGTCTCATATTCGCTACTCACCGATAATGACATTCCACTTGAAGGCACGTACACATTTTCGTTTACCGCCCCCAGTGTGATCAGTTCTCCATCGCCTACTGTCATTACACCCTCTGCAAGCCCGGGAAACTCCCCGAGCAACTCTGTGGGAGTACCGACGTTGGTTATTGCTCTCATTCTCGCCGCAGTGGCCGTCTTCTTGTCCCTCTGCTTCTATGCGTGGAAGCTCATCACGAAACGATGACATTACTGGCGGCATCCGTCTCTTCGGCAGGACCTTTTGTCAATGCTCTAACAACAATGAGCAAGTTCTTTGGAATCACGGCGAGTGTCTGCCTCATCGGTGTCTTACTTTGCATGGGTTTCCTTCTAGAGGATAACGAAGGCGCCCTGGGCGCTGAAGCATTGAAGCTGCGCACTGTTGCTCTGTGGAGCGGCGGAATATGGGTTGTTGTTGCCGGGGCAAATATTGTTTTCACACTCGCCAATGTTCTGGATGAAACAATTGGGGCCGCATTAGATCCCACGACCCTTAGGTCTTTCGTCACCCAGGTGACCCTGGGCCAGTACATGTTTTTCCAATTGCTGGTAGCGATCCTCGTCGTAATCCTGGTACCGCGTGTGAAGCGCGTTGGCGGAGCAACCCTCCTTCTCCTGCTGGCACTGGTTGGCGTGGTTGCTCCCGTATTCCAATCACATTCGTCGGCAAGCGGATCGCACTCACTTGCGGTTGGGTCATTGGTTATTCACGTTCTCGCATTGATGCTCTGGGTGGGTGGAATCTTTGGACTTGGGCTGCTTGATCCGCACTCTCGTGTCATTGCAGCACCGCGGTTTAGTCAATTGGCACTCTGGGCGGTTGTCGCGGTTGTACTAAGTGGAGCCGCCAATGCATGGATTCGATTGGATTTTGCGGCCGCCTGGCACACGAGTTACGCACTCATCGTCATTGCCAAAGTGATTTTGACTGGCGGCTTGATTTTCATGGGATATCAACACCGACGCAACCTCAATTCAGGCAAAATGACCAGTATTCACTGGGCGAAATTTACTCAACTGGTTGGGATCGAACTTTCGATCATGATTATTGCGCTGGCACTCGGTTCGTGGCTCTCAACCAATCAGCCGCCCACTCCTACCGAAAACATTAAGTTTGATGCGGCCACCACAATTGCCGGTCTTCCTATGCCAGCGGCTCCCAACTTCACGAGACTATTTTTCGATTTCGATCCCGACGCACTCTTCCTGGGCATCGTCCTTCTCTCTACTGCGCTCTATCTACGGGGCGTCTATCGTCTGAGAAAACAGGGCGATTCATGGCCCATCTTTCGAACGATCTCATTTTTATCTGGGATGTACTTCATCACCTACGCAACAAGTGGCGGGGTTGGTGTCTATGCCCACTTCTCATTCTCGTATCACATGATCGCCCACATGATTCTGGGAATGATCGCCCCCATCTTTATTATCCTTAGTGCTCCTATCACTCTGGCTCTGCGAACCCTGCCGCAAGGCCGCACGCCGACTGAACGCGGAGTCCGCGGAACTCTGATCGCTGCTCTTCACTCCAAATTGGTGAGTGTCTGGGTGAATCCGGTTGTGGCGTTACTGCTTTTCGATGGTTCTCTATTTGCCCTGTACTTCACCTCATTATTTGGCGGGATGATGCAGAGCCACATTGGCCACTTCGCCATGAATCTCCATTTTGTTCTGGCAGGGCTTCTTTTCTTCCATGTCATTATCGGCGTGGATCCAAATCCAAAGCGCGTTCCGTATCTGATGAGAATCGTGATCCTTTTTGTCGCAATGAGTATTCACGCATTCTTCTCGGTGGCACTCATGTCTTCGACCGCGCTCCTTGACGGTGGCTATTTTGCACAGTTGCACCGCCCCTGGTCGCCCGATCTTCTCGCCGATCAACATCTCGCTGGTTCCATTGGATGGGCAATGGGGGAGATTCCTATATTGCTGGCGCTCGTGGCTACGTTTATTCTCTGGGTGCGGGACGACTCACATGAGGCAAAGAGAATTGATCGCAACGCCGAGCGCCTGGCCGCGATGGGCCAACCCGATGAGCTAGCGCAGTACAACGCCTACCTTTCTAGTCTTGCCGAGAGAGATAAGAAAGTAGAGGAAATCGAACGTGGCCACTGACGCGCTTTTTGAACTTCCATCTGAGTACCAAGATCTGCGCCAGAGCGTTCGCTCACTCGCGGAGAAAGAGATTGCGCCCTTTGCACATGCGGTAGATGAAGAGGCGCGCTTTCCTCAAGAAGCATTCGATGCACTTCAAGGTGCAGGATTAGCCGCAGCTCATGTTCCTACTGAATATGGCGGAGAAGGTGCTGATGCCCTTGGAGTAGTTCTCATTGTTGAAGAAGTAGCTCGGGCATGCGCGTCTTCATCTCTGATTCCGGCTGTCAACAAACTTGGTTCATTGCCTCTCATGTTTTCTGGATCGCAAGAGCAGAAGGAGAGATGGCTGCGTCCACTAGCTCAGGGGAAGGGGTTCTCGTACTGTCTCTCCGAATCGAGTGCTGGATCAGATGCCGCCGCAATTCGAACGAAGGCCACTAAGTCCGGAGATAAATGGATTATTAGCGGCAGCAAAAAATGGATTTCGAATGCTGGTTTCTCCGATTTCTACACGGTCTTTGCGTCGACAGATTCGAACAAGGGGGCCGAGGGGATAACAGCTTTCATTGTCGAAAAGAGTGACCCAGGGGTCTCTTTTGGAGCCCACGAGAAGAAAATGGGTTTCAGAGGGTCGCCCACTCGGGAGGTCTACTTCGACAATGTCGAACTCTCTGACGATCGACGCATTAGTGAAGTAAATGAGGGCTTCGCACTGGCGATGCTGACCCTTGATCACACTCGCATCACAATCGCGGCCCAAGCACTTGGAATTGCGCAAGGTGCCTTCGATATTGCCGCAAAATATGCTCACGAGCGCGAGCAATTTAACAAGCCGATATTCAATTTCCAAGCAATCCAATTTATGTTGGCAGATATGGCAATTGCAATTGCCGCAGCGCGTCAGATGACCTACGCGGCTGCCTCCAAGAGCGAGCGGAATGATCCAGACTTGAAGTTCTTTGCCGCAGCGTGCAAAACCTTGGCCAGTGACACGGCGATGCGGGTCACAACCGATGCGGTCCAGATTATGGGTGGATACGGCTATGTTTCAGATTATCCCGTCGAGCGAATGATGCGCGATGCGAAACTGACTCAGATTTACGAAGGCACCAATCAGATTCAAAGAATTGTTATAGCAAAAAATTTACCGAAAAATTAGTTAGTTTGGAAAGCGGATAATGAGATCGGGCGTCGCGCCCGCATCCAATTTGATGTCGTGCGGTTCGCGCGGAAGTGGATCGCTGGTGATTTCTCCTGAATGCACGATGCCCACTTTCCAACCTGGCATTGATGGGAGTGCGCGGTCGTAAAACCCCCCGCCTTGGCCAAGGCGGTAGCCCTGTTGGTCCAAATGCAGGCCGGGGACAATCACGACATCTATATCTGAGATGTCATCGCGTTCTTTTCCAATGGGCTCGAAAAGTCCCTTGCTCTCTTTGAGAGACTTAGCATCACCGTTCCATTCGACCCACTGCAAGACTTTTCCGTGGACTCGTGGAAGGAGAATGGTTACTCCGCGGGCAATGAGTTCTCGATTCAATTCCTTCGTACTTGGCTCATCGCCGGTGGAGATGTAACTTGTGACACATTTCGCGGCTCTCATTTCCGGGGCATCTAATAAGAAGGTAAAAGATGCGGGCACGTATCGGTCTTTTCGCTCCCACCGATATCGATCCCGAAGTGCTTTCTTAGCGTCTTTCCCTGAATTCGTTTTCACCCAAATCCCCTGCAAATCCCTAGAAGTATTACTTTTACAAGTATGGTGTGATTATGTCAGAGCAAGTGCGTGTCGATGAATTTCTTACTTCCCTACTTGCCATCTGCAAGCCGCTGGACGCTTTTGATATGCCCCTGCTGGACGCTCATGGCGCCACCCTTGCCGATGACGTCTACTCAGGTGATCGCTTGGTCATGAAGGCTGGTTCGAGAATTAGATCGACGCAGATAGGACTGGCTGCTTCCATCGGATTAAGACAACTTCCTACTCGTCCCCACCCACGGGTGGTTGTTATTTCGGCGGGTCCTGATCTGGTTGAGCCGGGAAATCACCTCAAAATTGGCGAAGAGTATGAAACCAATTCGTGGTTGCTTGCGACCTCCGTCCGCGAAGCAGGTGCAGTCGCCTATCGAGTCTTCTCAATTCCAGAGGATGAGGAGCAGCTCAAAGGAGTGGTTGAAGACCAACTCGTCCGTGCCGATCTCATCATTGTGAGCGGAGAAAGAGGCGGTGACTCCTTCGATCTCATCACACGCGCATTGAGTTCACTGGGCGAGATCACGACAGTGGATCTAGCAATTGAGGCCAGCGGAAGGCACAACTACGGTGTCATTGGTCCAGATAAGACGCCGGTCGTCACTCTTCCCGGTGATCCCATCTCCGCCTACATTTCCCTCGAACTCTTCATCCGGCCAATGATCAGAACCATGCTCGGGTCCACCAATATTCATCGCCCATCGGTTAAGTCTCGACTGGAGCGTCCTATCGCGTCGGCCAGTGGGTCTCGTTCGTACGTGAGGGCCCACCTTTCTGAAGATGGAAGGTCAGTGAGAGCGCTTCCTTCTCAGGAAGATCTAGCCACGCTCTCGGATTCAAATGCACTGATCGCTGTACCTGAATCGGACGTTGATTTGGAAGCGGGTGCCGAGGTTACGGTGGTTGTGCTCCGCCGTAGATATTTTTAGATTACGACTATGGAGCGCGCGGCTCGGTGGCCAGTTGTTCTAGAAGATGGCGGCGTAACCCTTCAACCACTACGTTTTCGCGATCGAGCTGCCTGGGATGAAGTTCGCGCGATAAATCGCGAATGGCTCAGTCCGTGGGAAGCCACCCTCCCTCATGTTCCGCGAGAGCCAGTCGAAATGAAATTGCCGACGTTCTACCAGAAAGTGGTCTCACATAATCGAGAAGGGCGGGCTTTTCGCTCATTGAATCTCGCCATCTGGTACAAGGGCGCACTTGTAGGTCAAATAACACTCGGTGGAATCATCTTCGGAGCGCTTCGGGGAGCACATATCGGGTACTGGATTGATAAGCGATATGCCAATCTTGGAATCACTACCAAGGCCGTCACGATGATTACTGACTATGCATTTGATGTACTGGGGCTCCATCGCATTGAAATAAACCTTCGTCCAGAAAACGCGGCTTCTCGACGAGTCGCCGAGAAATCGGGCTATCGCCTCGAAGGAGAGCGACCCCGTTATCTCCACATTGATGGGAAATGGCGGGACCACATCTGTTTTGTTCGCGAAAATCCAAAGATCACATAGGTCCAGTCTCGCAAAACTGAGAAGAATCTCTGAGAAAAAAAGTACGCAAATCGGGCGCTTAAATCCACCAAAGGGTGTATTTCGCCCCCTATCTTTAAGCATCATGGCTTCCGGAATCATCTATCTATCGATCGTTGGGATGTGGGTTGCCTATTTTGTTCCTCGATGGGTCCATAGCCATGAAGAATCTTCTGGAAAATCTGTAGAGCGATACAAGAGCGCATTGCGAACTGTCACCAGTGGATCGGCTGACGAATCCATCGCACGCGCAATAGTTCATTCTGATCTCGATTACGAAGCAAGGGTGGCACAAGTTTTGATGCGGCGAAGAATAGTTTTTGGGTTGCTCATTGCCGGATTACTAATCACCCTCTCGCAAGCTATATTTAATAGTTTGTCATTAACTTATTCGCTAATACCAGTAGTTGGCTTTGCTTTCTATGTTGCACACGTTCGTCGTCAAAGTGTTGCCGACCGACTTCAGCGTCGTCGAGTAAATCAGTTGCACCGAACAACTGCAGGGGTGTCAACAACAAATCTTTCAAAAGTATTTACACCGAATGAGAATCGCGATCATTGGGTGCCACTTGCAGAGCGTGAAATTTCTGGTGTTGTAATTTTGCCTAAAGGAACATCGCAAGTGCGCAATTCATGGTCACCACAAGATGTGCCTGTTCCTACATATGTTTATGCTCCTAAGGCGGTTGCCTCCAGCAGAATCATCGACCTCACCATTCCTGGGGCCTGGTCGGATGAGCAGGAGCGCCTGGCCCAGGAGGCTCTATCAGCTGTGGCTCCAACTCGCGATGAGGTCTTTGATCAGCAAATGGCCGAAGAAGCCGTCGAGCGTCTTCGCATCAACCGCGCTGCCAACGAATAATTTCTAGCGCGCTGGCGCTTGCCCACACATACCCCGTACCATCTGACTCGCCCGTAAGGGGCTGTAGCGCAGTTGGTAGCGCGCCTCGTTCGCAATGAGGAGGCCAGGGGTTCGATTCCCCTCAGCTCCACTTTTTTGATTAAATTCGACGAGGGGTAGATTTCATGGAAAATCCATCCGATCGGACTGTTCAAACGTACCGAGAGAATTTTGCTAAATATCTCGAACGAACCCCAAGTGAAACGCTAGGCGAATTCAAGGAGTGGCTGGATGCTTTTGCTTCCCAGTTGTTTGAAAAGATGGATGCCCCACGATATTTTCGTTATTACACGGAGCTAACGATACGAGAAATCTTTGGCGGGTTGCCCTTCGAAGTTATCGGCGTATCGCAGGCAGAAAATGGGAAATGGCTTCACATTATTGTGAAGGTTCAAAAATAGTTATGGCAATAAACATCACCTATTTCGCGCATGGCACCTCAACCGACAACGAGAAAGGAATTTCCTCGGGTTGGCTTGATGCAGAACTCTCCAAAAGGGGAGTCATGCAGTCGGTTGAACTGAGGGATCAACTCAACGGCTATTCATCTTTAGTTGTAGAACCAATGCTTGAGAAAGCGATAACCGAAAGATTTCCTAATGGGGAATGTTTAGAGGATGTAAAGGCGAGAATCGAGGATTTTCTCAGGTTCTTAAAAGCCGAACATGAAGGAAAGAATGTGGCCCTGGTAGCGCATAGGGCGCCGCAACTAGCTCTTGAAGTTTTGCTCAACAGAAAGACCTGGGAGGAAGCGTCAGCAGAAGGTTGGAGAAAAATTGGCGCGTGGAAGCCAGGATGGGACTATTTATTGGAATAAGAATTCTTGAAACCCAAATCCTTTATCAACTTCTCGAGCGGAAGACTTTCAGTTCCTTCGGCGAGACGTTCGCGGACTCGCTCGGCTAGCAGGATCTCTTCGATTTCTGGGATGAGTCGTTCAAAGAGTGAGAAGGGAAGCATGACGCCCTCTGGCTTGCGATGACTGCCAAAGAGGACAGGTGCAGAGGAGATGCCCTCTTTTCGGAAGCGCATTACTATCGAAGATAGTTCAGCACGCGCTTCACTCGTGGGAAGGACTTCCATCAGGTTCCGTTTCATGGAGAAAGGGTGCCATCTTTCCTAGCAGGAATATGTACATATTTAGGCCTATTTTCGAAGGTCATCACGCCTGGGGAGACCGGATAGGGGCAATAATGTGCTCGGCAACTCGTCTCATTTGCGTACGAATATAAGCGCCAACATCGATTTGCCCCCACCTTTTGGCGGCGGATGTCCGATTTGCCCCCCACCTTTTGGCGGTGGATGTCCGATTTGCCCCCCACCTTTTGGCGGTGAATCGTCAGAGAGCGACTCTAGACTCGCTTGTATGCGAGATGATGAACTGCGAAGGATTCTGACAGACGCAAATCCGTGGTGGGGTGCTGCTGCCACATTTGGAAATAGGACAGCCTGGGTTCACAGTCATCGAGTAATGACAGGTAGGACTGAATTTGATTTGGGGTATCGAAATCAAATTCTGAAAGATGTTGCGACGGGTCCAATTACCGATTCGCTTATTTTGCTTGTAGGACCTCGACGAGTCGGAAAATCCGTAGTTCTTATTGACTGCATTGCAAGTCTGTGTGCGAGAAGCGATATAGATCCGCGTCAAATAGTTCACCTACCATGCGACGGTTTTGCCACTCGCGATTTGAGGAGAGCGATCACATTGGCTCGCGAGATGACGAGGTCAATTGATCAAGCTTCGCCAGAGCCTAGAATCTGGTTTTTTGACGAGGTTGGAACAATTCGAGGCTGGAGCGCCACCTTTAAAGCCGCGAGGGATCAAACGTTATTTGGAAGTGATTGCGTCATTGCAACTGGAAGTCGTTGGATCCCTGGAGAAGATGTGGGAGGGAATCTCTTTGCAGGAAGAGCCGGGCAAACCGCTGAGAGGAGACTAAGACCTACATCCCCAATGACATTTCGAGAGTATCTGAATATCTCGCGTCCCAATCTCCACCAGATCGAAAGACTCGAATTGCCAGAGGTTCAATCGAATGTCGCTAGGCAAAGTCTTGAGACCGTTCAATTTGGATTAGATGCCTATGATTTAGCATGGCAAGGGTACTTGTCTTCTGGTGGATATCCTCGTGCCGTATCGGAATATCACACTACGGGAGTTGTGAGTAGTTCATTCGTGAGAGATGTTGAGTCGTCCCTTCGAGGGGAAGTTGATCCTAATTCTTCACCAGATTCGATTCCTCTTTTGCTAGAACTCTTAAGCAAACGTGCCACGGGTCCATTTAATATGCGTAATGCTGCCGAAGTTTTGGGGTATAGCCGAGATCAGTTGGCGACAAGAATTGATCGTCTAATTGGGAGTTTTGCAGTATTGAAATGTCCTCAAAGGGATGATCATGGACGTGAGATTTCTGGTTCGCAGCCCAAGTTTTACTTAGCCGACCCATTACTTTCTTGGTTGCCTTCGATTTTGAGAGCAGGCTGCGCATCGCCCGATTTCACAACCCTTACGGAAATGACTCTAGGGACTTCGTTGGCAAGGGCTATTGATTACACAGAGCAAGGTAGATGGGCATCTGCAGACACGATTGGATATGAGAGGACAGGCTCAGGAAATGAAATCGACTTCTCGCCCGTTGCTGTACCAACTTCTTCTGGTCCGCAAGAAACCATCCCAATAGAGTCGAAATGGGTTGATGACGGATGGAGGAGTGAATCGCGACCAATCATCGGAAAGTATGGATTTGGAATTGTCGCAACAAAATCAGTACTAGATTTGTCAGGAGATGTGTGGGCCGTTCCCGCCCCCTTAGTAGCAATGCTTCTTGAATGATTTTTCTTTTTGCGTTCCAATATTTTTGACCACTAAATCCAGGACGGGAACCACATCAATCTATGCCAGGCGTCATAACTAATTACCGATCCGGTAAATAACGGCCAGAAGTAAATGAAATTCGCGGCGATCAAGAGTACGAGGACTGCGATGAGGATCTTGGATTTCTTTCCCCAGGGTGGTTCTCCCAGTATTTTCTGGGCGCAATAGACCAGCGCAAGAATGATGAAGGGCTCGAAGACGATCGCGTAAAAAGTGAAGACCGTTCTTTTCTGGAATAAGAACCAAGGTAGATAGCCCGCGGCGACTCCAAGGAGAATGATCCCAGCAGTGAAATCTGGCATTCGAAACGCGAGACTTCTCATCCAGAATCCCAGAACTGTTGCGAGGGCAAAGATGCCCAACCACCAGAGCAGCGGCGTTCCAAGGGCAAGGACCTCTTGCGAACAGTTGTCGCTGCCGCAGGTGTTGGGGGCCTCGTAGAAGAAGGAGGTCGGTCTTCCCATGATCAGCCAACTCCACGGATTTGCTTGATAGGAGTGTGGCGTGGTGAGGGTGGTGTGGAAATTGAGAATCTCTGCGTGGTAATGCCAGAACGAGCGAAATGACTTTGGAATGACACTCCAGGATGTCGACCTTGAATCGGCCCAATGGCGATCCCAACCGCGAGAACTCAAAAACCAACCAGTCCAACTCAATACGTAAGTGACTAGGGGGACAATCGCGAATTGCACGATCCGTTTTAGGAGGAGTTTGAACCAGGGCTCCATCCGGTGTCGATCTCGATAGATCGCCAGAAGTGCGAAGGCGGCCAGAAAATAGAGGGCGCTCCACTTTGTTCCCAGGGCGAGCCCAAACCAGATTCCAGACCGCCAGTAATGTTCTTTCAGCCAGGCATAGACGGCAAGGAGAATAAATAAAGTGAGAAATAAATCCAGGAGCGCGGTCCGTGAGTGGACGAGGTGGAGTCCATCTAGCGCCATCAGTAGTGAGGCCAGAGCAGCGAGTCTGCGAGAGTTGAAGAGTTTCCTTGCGATTCGTCCGACGAGGTAGATGGTCAGTGCACCAGCGACTGCGGCGGCAAAGCGCCAGCCAAATTCATTGTTTCCAAAAATCTTGATTCCAAGTGCGATGCACCATTTACCGGCCGGTGGATGAACGATGAATTCCGGTGACGATTTCGTGACTTCGACTCCGTATTTGAGAAGATCACGCGCCCCGTCTACGTAGTAGACCTCATCGAAAACGAAACCCTTGGGTGTGGCCAGATCCCAGAGCCGCAATCCAAAGGAGATGAGCGCGATGAGAAAGGGTGCCACTGGGTTAGCCTAGGCGAGATTAGTTACTTTACTGAGAGGATTTAGCCGTGACTTTGATTCTTGCGGCAACTCCACTGGGAAATCCAGGCGATGCAAGCGCCCGCCTTAAGGAAGCGATTGAGAGCGCCATAATTGTGGCCGCAGAGGATTCTCGGAAATTTCATCGTCTCTGTAAAGATCTTGAACTCGACTTCAAAGGCCGAGTCATCTCCTTTTTCGAAGGCAACGAAGAAGAGCGGACTGCCGAAGTTCTGATGATTCTTAACTCTGGATCATCGGTCCTTGTGCTCTCTGATGCAGGAATGCCGACAATCAGCGATCCCGGGTTTCGACTGATGCGCGCTGCCATCGCGCAGGGGATTCCAGTCTCTGTGATTCCAGGACCCAGCGCAGTCACTATGGCGATTGCGCTTTCAGGATTGCCAACCGACCGATTTGTATTTGAGGGTTTCTCGCCGCGGGCGAAAGGTGCCCGACAGAAATTTTTTGAGAATCTGCGAAATGAAGAACGAACTATCATTTGGTTTGAAGCTCCGCATCGCCTAGCCGATTCATTGGAAGATGCGGTCCTAGTTTTTGGCGAAAATCGCCGCGGTGCCATCTGCCGAGAAATGACAAAGCGGTATGAAGAGACAATTCGCGCCACACTGGGCGAACTCAAGACGTGGGCGCAGGACAATGAAGTACGTGGCGAGATCACCATGGTTCTGGAAGGGGCGCCGACAAATGCAGCCGAAGTCACCGCCACCGGAATTGTTACGCGGGTGAAGGAATTTGAGGCGGCGGGAATGGATAGAAAATCCGCAATCGCCACCGTCGCTGCAGAATTCTCCCTTCCCAAGCGGACCGTCTTCACTGCGATGGTCGAGTCGAAATCAACCTCTAAGATAACGACATGACGAATTCAGCGCAGGGTAAGACTTTTTACCTGACGACTCCTATTTATTACGTCAATAGCGCTCCGCACATTGGCCACGCTTATACGACGGTCGCCGGAGATGTCCTCACTCGTTGGCACCGTCAAAAAGGTGAACCTGTCTGGTATCTCACCGGCACCGATGAGCATGGCGAGAAGATTCTTCGTGCCGCCCAAGCAAATGGAGTCACCCCGCAAGAGTGGGTCGATCGATTGGTCGAGACCGAGTGGAAGCCAAATTGGCGCGCGCTCAATATTGCCAATGATGACTTTATCCGCACCACCGAAGTGCGCCACACAGAGCGAGTTCAGCGATTCTTGCAAGGATTGAAAGACGCTGGATATATCTACTCTGGAAAGTATGAAGGTCCTTATTGCGTGGGATGTGAAGAATTTAAACTTGCCGGCGATCTCGTTGAAGTTGGCGGCCAGCAGACCTGTTCGGTCCATGGCACCCCCATTGAAATTGTCAAAGAAGACAACTGGTTCTTTCGTTTATCCGACTTTGTCGAACCACTTCTCAAACACTACGAAGAAAATCCGCAATCCTGCCAACCAGATACGGCACGGAATGAAGTTGTCTCCTTCCTGAAAAGCGGCGTCACTGATCTCTCGATTTCTCGCTCTACTTTCGACTGGGGCATTCAAGTTCCTTGGGATAAAGATCAAGTTTTCTACGTCTGGTTTGATGCGCTTCTCAACTACGCAACTGCAGTCGGTCTTGGTGATGATCCAACAAGTGAAGGCGGAAAGAAATTTGCGCAAGTTTGGCCGCCGGATGTGCACCTCGTCGGTCGCGAAATTCTTCGCTTCCACTCTGTGATTTGGCCAGCGATGCTGATGGCTGGCGGGTTGGCGATACCGAAGAAAGTATTTGCTCATGGATGGCTCCTTGTTGGTGGCGAGAAGATGAGCAAGAGCAAGCTCACTGGAATTGTTCCAAGCCAGATCACAGATCATTTCGGGGTAGATGCATTTCGCTATTACTTCCTACGCGCGATTCCTTTCGGCAGTGATGGCTCTTTCTCTTGGGAAGATATGCACGCGCGATACACCAGCGAATTAGCAAATGATTTCGGCAACCTTGCCTCGCGTCTGGCAGCGATGGTTGCAAAGTACTGCGATGGAGTTCTGCCAGCGGTGAAGCACGATCCCGAATTGCAGGCTTTTTTGCATGCGACCGTCGAGAAGGCTGACGCCGCGATCTGTGACCTGGATTTCCAGGGTGGAATCGTGGCAATCATGGAATTCTGCAAGCGGGTCAATGGCTATGTCACCGAACAAGAGCCGTGGATCCTGGCTAAAGATCCGGAGAATAAAGAGCACCTGGAGGCGGTTCTTTACAACACCGCTGAGTCACTACGCGCACTCGCAGTTCTACTCAATCCCGTCATGCCGGCGACCTGTGAAATTCTCTGGGACTCACTAGGCGCAAATGAATCCATTGGCAAACTCGCCGATCAAAAGATTGATGATGTCGCCACGTGGGGGCAACTTCCAGTTGGCTCGGTCGTTACAAAGAGCGCCATTCTCTTTCCTCGACTAGATGTAATCGCGTAACCACTATGGCTGATCGCCACAATCGAGACATTGATCGTCCGCTCGCTCCACTTCCCGAGCCACTTCCTGTTACGACCGTTGATTCTCATGCGCACCTTGAGATCATCACCGACACCGCACCTAATTCACCTGAGGTCGGTGAGATTCTCGCGCAAGCGAAATCTGTCGGCGTCGATCGTGTCGTCCAGGTGGGGTATTCAGCCGAGCAATCGCAATGGTGCGTGGACGCAGCCGAGTATTGGAATGACACAGTTCTTGCCGCGGTGGCATTGCATCCGAATGAAGCACCGGTTGTTAAAGACCTCCAACATGATTTAGCAATCATCGCCAAACTCGCCGAGCATCCACGGGTTCGCGCAATTGGTGAGACCGGTCTGGATTATTTCCGTACTCCACCAGAATTGCGTGGAGTTCAGCAGGAATCTTTTAAGTGGCACATTGAATTGGCGAAGCGAACCAAGAAGGCCTTGGTGATTCACGACCGCGACTCGCATGAGGACATCCTCTCCATCTTGTTAGAAGTTGGCGCCCCGGAGAAAACGGTTTTTCACTGCTTCTCTGGCGATGTCGCGATGGCCAAAGTCTGTATCGAGCGCGGCTACATTCTTTCTTTCGCTGGCACCCTGACTTTCAAGAATGCGCCGCAACTGCGCGAAGCCGTGAAGTTGGTGCCGATTGAGCAACTGCTTGTCGAGACCGATTCGCCTTTCCTCACGCCCAGTCCGCACCGTGGAAAACTTAATACCCCTGCGCAAATTGCCACGATCGTCCGTGCGGTGGCAGATGAACGTGGGGACGATTTAACCGTGATAGCGACTGCTTTAAGTGCCAATGCCGAGCGCATATTTGGGCCGTTCTCCGCGTGAGTCTCCTGGGAGCCGCAGAAATTCGAGCCCTGGCAGCAGAACTCGATCTCAAGCCTGCAAAATCACTCGGGCAGAATTTCGTTATTGACTCCAATATCTGCCGCAAGATCGTCCGTCTTGCTGGTGTGACTGCAGATGATGTTGCTCTTGAAATTGGTCCCGGACTCGGTTCGCTTACTCTCGCACTACTGGAGGAAGCCAAGTCAGTCATCGCAATTGAGATCGATCCGCGGCTTGCCCAGCAATTGCCGATCACTGTTACCGCGCATTCGCAGAAGATTGCGGACCTCACCGTGATCAATCAGGATGCTCTGCAAATTAATGAACTACAGACTAGCCCAACCGTCCTGGTGGCCAACTTGCCGTACAACATTTCGGTCCCGGTGTTACTTCACTACCTGGAGAAGTTCCCGACTCTCCGATCTGGGATCGTGATGGTTCAAGCAGAGGTCGCTGATCGCCTTGCGGCCAGACCTGGCTCGAAGGATTATGGAATCCCCAGTGTCAAAACTGCCTGGTGGGCGAAGATGTCACTGGCCGGCACAGTCTCGCGTTCTGTCTTCTGGCCCGCGCCCAATGTTGATTCCAAGTTGGTTAGTTTTGTGCGGCATGCCACACCAGCGGATGAGAAGTTACGCCCCATTGTTTTCACCGCGATCGATTCAGCATTCTCGCAACGGCGAAAGATGTTGCGCTCGGTACTCAAAGGTTGGCTGGGTTCTTCAGAGACTGTCGAAGCAGTACTGGCAAAGGCGGGAATCGACCCCACATTGCGCGGGGAAGCACTTGAGATTGGTCACTACTGCGAGATTGCACGCGCAGTCGAGGAATTGGCAATAGGGTTTTAGCATGACAAGCGTGGTGCCAAATTCTGTGATGGTGCGCGTTCCAGGGAAGATCAACCTGCAACTCTCTGTCGGTCCCAAAGAATCAGATGGATATCACAACGTTGTCACTGTTTTTCAATCAGTTTCCCTCTATGACGAAGTCACTGTTTCGCGCGAGGAAATGGGCGTTGGCTTAACCGCCAAGATCTCCGGTGATCACACCCACGGCGTTCCGACCGATGAGACCAATCTCTCGTGCCGCGCCACCATGCTGATGTGCGAAAAGTATGACCTGCCACTGGATTTAACCATCTCCATTAAGAAATCTATCCCTGTTGCCGGGGGGATGGCTGGCGGAAGCGCTGATGCCGCCGCGACAATCTTGGCTCTGGATTCGCTTTTCTCACTCGGACTCACACGGGAGGAAATGCACCAAGTCGGCTCACTGCTGGGCAGCGATGTTCCATTTATGTTGAGTGGCGGAACCGCAGTCGGTCGCGGACATGGCGATGAAGTAACCGCAGCACTTTCGCGCGGTACGTATCACTGGGTGCTTGCACTCTCTACCTCTGGTCTCTCTACTCCCTCTGTCTACAGTGAATGCGATCGGCTTCGTGAAGGTATGAAGATCTCAACCCCACAACTCAACGATCATCTGTTGCAGGCGTTACTGACCGGTGATCCGGTGGCACTTGGAAGAACGTTGGTCAACGATTTACAACCTGCTGCTTGTTCATTGAAACCAGCACTGCGACTAATTCTCGATGTGGGAATTGATTACGGCGCACTTGGTTCGATCGTCTCTGGTTCTGGACCGACAGTTGCGTTTTTAGTTTCCGATGAAGACCACGCACTTGACCTTGCAGTTGCTCTGACATCCAGCGGTGTTGTCGGAAGTGTGACTCGAGTAAGCGGACCGGTACCTGGTGCTCGGATTGTTGAGATTCACTAGTTGCTTGTAAAAAAAAGAATTACTGCTCGTCGAAGGGCGCTTCAATCTCACTGAGCGACGAGGCAAGTTTTACTTGATCAGCCTTGGACATGTTCTTCAAAATCTCACTCTCGCGCTTCAACAACTCTTCCATCGCCGTGTCCACTGCGCGCATTCCGCTCTTGGTCAACGTCACGAGAGAGCCCCGACCATCTTCGGGATCGGGCTGGCGGGTGATAAGGCTGAGCTCTTCCAGGCGATCAAGGCGATTGGTCATCGTTCCGCTGGTCACCATCGTCTCCTGCATCAATTGTCCGGGGGAGAGTTGGTAGGGAGCACCGGCTCGGCGCAGCGCAGCCAGAACATCGAAACTCCAGGTATCCAGATCGGCAAAGGCATTGCGCCGAGCAATATCGAGGTGGCGGGCAATGCGGGTGATTCGGCTCAGGACCTCCAGGGGTGAGAAATCCAGGTCGGGTCGTTGGCTCTTCCAGGCGGCAACGAGCCGGTCTACCTCATCCCTCATTGCCACCCCCCTTTGCCAGGTTTGCCAGGTTTGCCAGCGTGTTCACTCAGAAATCCGATACTAGCCAGGTTAGTGGTCAAAACTACGTCCGCCATACGAGAGAATACGTGTTCCGCCATTGTGTAGTGGCTAGCACATGGGCCTTTGAAGCCCAGGGTCCAGGATCGATACCTGGTGGCGGAGCAAACTTGTTTGCAAAGCCCAACAGGGTGGCGGAGCAAACTTGTTTGCAAAGCCCAACAGGGTGGCGGAGCGTTTAGGCTAGGAACAGTAAGAAGATCCATTGGCGCTAGCGATGGGAGCGTTGCTTGAGCCGTCTTGATTATGTGATCGTCTTAGCGGCCGGAGAAGGCACGCGGATGAAATCAACAACGCCCAAGGTCCTCCACACCATTGCAGGTCAATCCCTTTTAGGCCATGCTCTTACCGCCGTTGAAGCATTGGCACCTGCCGAAGTCCGAGTTGTCATCGGCGCAGGTCGCGAGAAAGTCCAAGAACATCTAGAGAAAATTTCGCCGCAATCCCTCGCCATTGTTCAGGAGCATCGCGGCGGCACCGGGCACGCGGTTCAGTTAGCGTTGGCAAGTGCTGAGACAAAGGGCACTGTACTGATCGTTTATGGCGATACTCCGCTCCTTTCGAGCGAGACGCTTCGCCAATTGATCGCTGCGCACAATGAGGGCGGATTCGCCGCGACCGTCTTGACCGCCGAATTTCCAGACCCGACCGGATACGGTCGGATTATCCGCGCTGAAAATGGCGACCTCATCCGCATTGTGGAAGAACGCGATGCAACGGATGTCGAAAAAGAAATTGATGAGATCAACTCAGGTGTTTATGTTTTTGATCTGGCAAAGTTGCATCGCGCGATTGCCAAACTCACTGATGACAATGCCCAAGGTGAGCTCTACTTGACGCAGGTCATCGAAATCCTTCGCGCCGATCATGAACGTGTCGTTCCGATTATTACCCCCGATTACATCGAGATTCTCGGCATCAATGACCGCGTCCAAATGGCTGAGTGTGCCGCGATCATGCGCGATCAGATCAACGATGCTTTCATGCGAGCTGGAGTCTCGCTGATCGACCCGACAACCACTTGGATTGATACCTCAGTAAAGATCGCCGCAGATGCCGTCATCTATCCGGGCACCGCAATCTCTGGGAATTCAATCATCGCTGAAGGCGCCATCATCGGGCCTCGCACCACACTGATTGACTGCAAGGTGGCGGCGCGCGCCACCGTCATTGAGTCCTTCTGCAACGGAGCCACGATCGGTGTCGAAGCAAGCGTCGGACCATTTACTTATCTCCGTCCGGGCTCAGTCCTGAGTCGGAAGAGCCGCACGGGTGCTTATGTGGAGATGAAAAACGCCACTCTGGGTGAGGGATCGAAGGTCCCACACCTCTCCTACGTCGGAGATGCCACCATCGGTGAGGGCACCAACATCGGAGCGGCCACAGTTTTTGTGAATTACGACGGAGTTGAGAAACATCACACCACAGTTGGAGATCACGTCCGGATCGGCAGTGACACCATGTTGGTCGCACCGCTCTCGATCGGAGATGGCGCTTATACCGCCGCGGGTTCAGTCATCACCGAAGACGTTCCAGCCGGCGCAATCGGGGTTGGCAGAGCGAAGCAGAGAAATGTCTTAGGGTGGGTCCTACGCAAACGCCCTGGTACTAAATCAGCCGCTGCCGCAGAATCAAGCTCCGAGAAAGGGAAACCCACTTCATGAGCGAATTGAAACTCGCCTCCGAAAAGCGCTTACGAATCTTCTCCGGTCGAGCCTTTCCAGAGTTAGCAGATCAAGTCGCCTCCGAACTCGGTATCCCTATCACCCCAACAGCTGCGTATGACTTCGCAAACGGTGAAATATTTGTTCGCTTCGAAGAAAGTGTCCGTGGATGTGACGCGTTCGTCATTCAGTCTCACTCCACTCCGATCAATAAACAGATCATGGAACAACTGATCATGATCGATGCACTCAAGCGTGCATCAGCCAAGCGAATTACTGTTGTCGCTCCTTTCTATGGATATGCCCGTCAAGATAAGAAGCACCGCGGTCGCGAGCCAATCACCGCGCGATTGATGGCCGACCTTTTCAAAACCGCTGGCGCAGACCGCCTCATGGTTGTCGATCTTCATACCTCGCAAATTCAAGGATTCTTCGATGGTCCAGTGGATCATCTCTTCGCACTGCCACTTCTTGCTAATTACGTCGGAAGCAAAGTAGACCGTTCACGTCTGACCATTGTTTCGCCAGACTCAGGTCGCGTCCGCGTTGCAGAGCGATGGTCGGATCTTCTCGGTGGCTGCCCCATTGCATTTATCCATAAGACCCGCGACCCACGTATTCCAAATGAAGCCGTTGTTGGCCGCGTCGTTGGTGACGTCGAAGGTCAAACCTGCGTTGTTATCGATGACATGATCGACACCGCCGGCACTATTACAAAGGCCGTGGATGCTCTCTTTGATAGCGGTGCAAAGGAAGTCATTGTCGCTGCCACTCACGCAGTTCTTTCCGGCCCTGCCGTTGAGCGCCTGAAGAATTCACGGGTCAGCGAAGTCGTCGTCACAGACACACTTCCCATCTCGGAGGAATCACGATTTGACCGCCTCACCGTTCTCCCAATTGCCCCGCTTTTAGCCCGGGCCATCAAGGAAGTATTCGAAGATGGTTCGGTTACCAGCCTCTTTGACGGGATGAGTTAAGCCACATTTTCGTTTTAACGTCCCGTTATTAGCCATCCATTGGTGGCTTATTGGTCCAGAAGTTACTCGGATTTGGTGAAAGCACGCTCCATTGGCTAATCTTTGGTCAGTTCCGGCGAGGGTAAGCACACCGTAATCGACGGTTTTCGAAAGTCGACGATTTGAACGTGCGCTCCTGGTCGAAACCAACGTGAAGGTACCGAAGGTTCGAGATCAATAGGGAGATTACATAATGGCCGAGATCATCATCAATGGCGTGAGCCGTACCGAATTTGGTAAGGGCGCATCACGTCGAGCACGTCGCGATGGCTTGGTCCCTGCAGTGATCTACGGACACGGTGCAAAGCCTTCACACATCAACTTGCCAGCCCGCGAACTCGGTACCGCGCTGAAGCAAGCCAACGTCCTTCTTGACGTCGTTGTTGATGGAAAGACCGAGCTCACACTTCCTAAGTCAGTCGTCCGCCACGCAATCAAGGGAACCCTTGAGCATGTTGACCTCGTCATCGTCCGTCGTGGTGAAAAGGTCACCGTATCGGTGCCAGTCCACACCTCCGGTGAATTCGATCGCGACGGAATCCTCGAGCACATGAGCACCGTCGTTGAAATTGAAACTGAAGCAACTAATATTCCTAACTTCTTCGAGTTAGACCTCACCGGTCTTGTCGCAGGTCTCTCCCTTTATGCAGAGGACATCAAACTTCCAGCAGGCGTCACATTGATCTCTGATCCAAAGATGCCGATCGTCCACCTCTCGGTGCGCTCAAGCCATGACGATCTTCCAGAGGCTCCAGTAGCTGAGGTCGCGGCTCCAGTAGCAACAGAAGAGAAGAAGGAAGCGTAACAAGTACGCTCTCACCATGGTCTGGTTAGTTGTAGGACTCGGCAACCCTGGACCTGAATACGCCGCGACGCGGCACAATGTCGGACAGATGGTTGTCGATGCAATTGCCCAAGGCAATAAATCCCGTTGGACCACTCACAAATCACGGACCGATGTTGCTGCCTACAAGATTGGCGCACCTCCACACGCAGAGTCGGTAATCATCGCAAAGTCCAAGAGCTACATGAACGAATCTGGCGGACCGATCAAAGCGCTCGCTGCTTTCTACAAAGTTGATCCAGCGCACATCATTGTTATTCACGACGAACTCGATATTGCCTTCTCGACCATCCGCGCCAAACTCGCCGGCGGCGACAACGGTCACAACGGATTGAAAAGTCTCACCTCATCTTTCGGAACCTCAAATTACTACCGCGTCCGCATGGGAGTCGGTCGTCCCATCGGCCAACAAGATCCCGCTGATTTCGTTCTCAAACAATTCTCCGTCGCTGAGAAAAAGGAACTCTCCGATTTTCTCCTCCGTGGTGCCGAAGCAGTCGAATCACTTATTACTAAAGGATTAGAAGTAACGCAGCAAGACTTCAATTCCTAGCATCTGTCAGCATCAATCAATCTTCTAGAGTGAGTTTTTCCAGTGAAGCGCTAAGCCGCGCAATACTTTCTTGATCAACATTCGTTCGTAATCGGTTGAGGGCTTTGGACGTCTCGCGATATTCGTCGAATATCGTTGCGCACCTGTCACAAATTGCGATGTGGGATTCAAGGCGGGCGAGTTCCTCACTGCTCATTGGCGTTGACGGATCGCGATCCAAATATCGAATCAGGTGCGCCCTCACCCAATGGCATTCTGGCATGGACATGACTTCCGAGATCTTCACGCTCTCACCGTCCTTTCTTTAGTCTTCTGCATTGATTTGCGGACTTTGGCCACTGCGCGACTTCTGCGCGACATCACAGTTCCAATGGGTAGGCCCAGGATTTCAGCGCACTCCGAATAAGAAAAACCCTCAACATCCACGAGTATCAGAACTGATCGAAACTCCTCCGCCAGGCCGTTAACGGCCGCAGTCAGTGCTGGATCCACCACTTTGCGTAAGGCATCTTCTTCGGCTGACCGGGGAGATTCCGCTCCGAAGGCGGGTTTGCTCTCCGGTAGCAGTGTCCAGTCATCGACGTAGGTCGGCTTCTTCTTTCTCCACGCGTTGCGGGAGGTATTACGAAGAATGGTCAATAACCACGCCCTTGGATTGGCCCCGTCGAAACTATCCAAAGCTCCAAAGGCCTTGATCAACGTCTCTTGCACTAGATCTTCGGCGTCGGCGGAATTACCAGTTAGAGAGCGTGCCACTCTAAGTAGGACCGGAATTTCCGGTTCGACAAAGAGCCGAAATGATTCGGATTTACTCATCGTCATTTCCCCAATGAGTCACTGGCACGCTTCCAACGTAGCACCTTGTTCCTAGGAGGAGGTTTCTAGGACTTGTGCATCCGACTTGGCAGAGCCACGGTCAATGCACCCAGGATCAACCCAAATACAACGTGGCCCATTAATGACTGCCAAGCCATAGTGTTGAAGTCGAAAAGTGGCATATTCAGTTTTGCTGGCATCAGAATGAGTCCGCCCAGAACCCACCAGAAGATGCCGTAAGCCATGCCGTAGCCGAGGCCCGCAGAGATGTTTGTTAGTTTCTTCTCTAGAAGCAGACTGAATGCGATTCCGATCATCATGGAAATAACGATGTGAACCGCCCACCCGACTGCATTCGACGTGCTTCCAACGAGCATCGCGATTGTGCCGATCATGTCGAGCATATTCATCATCATTCCGAAGACGATTCCGGCGACCACACCGCCCATTGCTCCGACCATGACTCGCTGGGTTGGGGTGCACGAACAGGTGATGCCGTTGTTCTTCCGTGAAATAGTTTGATTTGTCATCTTCTTTTGCTCCTCCTAAAGAGTGTTCTGCCAGGCGACCCAGCGGGTGGCGCGACAAGGGTGATGTGTAGGAAGGTTGCGAGGGGGCGATTTAATTCCCGCTGAGGTGTCACCCGCCGATCGAGCGGTCGAGATTCGGGAAATTCACCGACTAGGGCCTATCTACCACCGTTCACTCGCGAGGGCTTGCCTGTACATCCAGTCTTCGCCCACGTATGGCAGGAAAAAAATGTAGATTCCTTTCCGGTAGTTTTGTTTACAGCTGCTCTGGGAATCAGAACTCCCCATTCGCACACTGGACATGATTTGAGTCTGATGTTGGAATGAGTGGGACATATAAAGCGGAGAGATTCGTTTTTATGAATGATCATGGGCTTCGAACATGTGGGACACCGCGGTGGCAAGAAATCGCAAAGTGGGATGTTGCTGCAGTAGGAGCCGTTTCCCTTGGGACTCACCAAGATTTGCCCACTCTTGCAGACGGGGCAAGGGCGGTTTTGATCGACCGTTAATCCGACATGTTCGCCGAGCTTCGTATCTAGTAGTTCCAGCGTGAATAATGACGGAGAGGAAATTGGAGATATTAGGTGGCATTCACGACGTGCACGGGTAAGCGCGACGTAAAAAAGTCGACGCTCTTCCCCGTACTGATGTGGCTCCTTCTCTGGCATTACAAGTGCCATCACTGGATCATCTTCAATGGTGGACGGAAAACCTCGAAAATCTTGGATCATATCCATGACAATCACATAATCCGCCTCCAATCCCTTGGCTGCGTGGATCGTGCTTACTTCCGCCGGTCCTTTCCATAACGAAGCCAAAATGCGTTTGTCAGGCAGATTATCGGTGTACCTGGCCAACACACGAAGACTTTTTGTTGGATCGGTTGATGCGGAACCAATTCGCGAGATGACTTTTTTCAGATTCTCCATATTTTCCGCTTGCTCGGTGTCCCAATGGATGACAACTTTCCCGGGAGCGTCCAAATCGGATTTTGATGTCACCGTCTTTTGAAGTTGCAGCGGATTCCTTAGGATAAATTTCCGCGATAAGTCTGCGATTTCTTGGGGGAGCCGATAGGTCTCGGCGAGGTCCACACGTTTCCGATTCAACTTTGGTGTGCTTGCAGCCCTCATAATGGAGATATCACTGCCACCGAACCGATAGATCGATTGCCAGTCATCCCCTACGCACATCACCTCCAAATTCGGATTTGCGCTCTTCATGGCTTCTATCAGCCTGAAGCGGTCCTTCGAAATATCCTGAAACTCATCAACAAGTAAATGAGTAAATTTGAACTCATACTCGCCTCTCAGGATCGAATCTGCCGCGCCATTGATCAGTTCTGAAAAATCTGGCAAATTCCTCTTTTTAAGTTCCATTTCATAGTTAGCCAAGAAGATGTTAAAGACATTGAGAAAGGCGAGACTCCTTTTATCATTCTTTGAAAGGGCTAGCAGGTCACTACCTGAAAGGCGCTGCGCACGCACATGAATCAAGAATTGGTCGCAGATCTTCAGGAATCTCGAGTAGTAACCAAGTTTGTTAGCTTGAGCAAGGACTTCTTTGTAATCTCTTTGATCTTGAATGGCGCTTATGGCACGAAGAGCGTTCTCCAATTTGCTTAGGAGATTCCCTTCCATCAGATCGTAATAGTACAGAGAAATGCAATGAGTCTCGTTGCTAGCGTGAACGTTCTTTTTCCATTCTATTCCCGCTAGGTAGGCGTCTTGACCAATTCCTGGAGCGGTATTTCCTTGTCGATCGATACCGAAGTATTCAATGTAAATTTCTCTCTCATCTGGAAGATATACGGTGAAGTCCGGTGTATGGCGTTCTCTGGGGATACCAGAAACGTCATAAAGGGCTTCGTATTTGTACTCAAGATTGTGTGTAAAAAGGAAGTTGGCGATCAACCATTCTCCATGGCTTTTCACGTTCTCGTCCATCAAGGATTTGAGAATGGTGGCTTGAACGTATGCCCTGTATTCAGAGAGGTTATGAAAGTCTTCATATGGTCTTTTAGGTACTAGTTCCTCAGAAAAGTACATTGAAAGAGATTGCAGAGCTCTCTCGTCAAGGACATCATCCATTTGTTTTCGGAGGAAACTGGCCACTTCGCCACTCTCACCGAAGGCGACGCCGGTTCGCTCTCCCTCACTCTTGATAATCGAATTACCAAAACCATGAAATGTCTGCGCAGAAATATTTATGTTCGAAATTTTCGTTCTAACTGACAACTCTTCAGCAGCAGCCTTGTTGTAAGCGAGCATCAGGATTTCGTCCTCCTTGGCTCTTCCGGATTCGACTAAATACTTGGCTCTACCGACAAGGAGAGATGTCTTCCCAGATCCCGCTCCCGCCACAACCAAAGTTTCCTGTGCGTGGGAGGTGGCGGCGATTACTTGAGTTAACGATAGTTCTAAGTTGTCGGGAAGGTCGACAAGTTCACTGAACCGCTCGATATCTATGCGTTCGAGAGAAGCCTGATAAGCGCTCATTTGTTGAACCGCTTGATACTCGACAGTCTTCTTTTTCGACCAGAAGAGTTTCTTGAGCCACGCGAGCATACTGTCGGCCTTCTTCCCAGATTCATGGAACGGTAACACTAGATACTCGCATGTAGGTGCCTCGTAGCCACCTCCCCTATTCAGATGACGGGAGATTTGAGGGCCGCTACTAGCCTGCCCAGATGTCAGTTGGTCGATCTACACTGAACCAGGAAGAGACCTAACCGATTAGAGCGGAGAGAATTTGTGTCGAAAGCACAAGCTAAGCCCGAGTGGAAGAAAGCCTTTGCCATCCTCGCGGTCCTACTATTTGTGATGACGCCTGTTGGACAACACGTATATATGAGCGCCAGCCACTGGGTCGCGAATAAATACGTTGCGTCCATGGAACACCTTTTTTCGAAGATTCCCGGGGCGACACCAAGCGTGACAGCAAAGCCCTCGAAGTAACTTGGGAAGAGGCATAGGCGCTTTAAGACTTCTCTAGACGGGTTGGGAATCCCAGGCATAAACTCCCCGACATGACTTCACGCGCCGATCACAAAATCATCCTCGAAGAATCCGAAATGCCCACGCAGTGGTACAACCTGATTGCAGATCTGCCATCACCGCCGCCACCGCCACTTCACCCAGGAACTCACGAGCCGATCGGCCCTGAAGCGCTCGCCCCGTTGTTCCCGATGGATTTGATCATGCAGGAAGTCACCACTGATCGATACGTTGATATTCCGCAAGAAGTCCAGGACATCTACAAACTCTGGCGGCCATCCCCGCTATTTCGCGCCCACCGTCTCGAGAAGGCACTTGGCACACCCGCCCGTATCTACTACAAGTACGAAGGCGTAAGCCCCGCTGGTTCGCACAAGCCAAACACCGCAGTTCCTCAGGCCTACTACAACGCCAAAGCAGGAATAAAGAAATTAACAACCGAGACTGGTGCCGGCCAGTGGGGCACAGCCCTCGCATTCGCAGGTGCTCTCTTTGGAATCGATGTCGAGGTCTGGCAAGTAGGAGCCTCCTACGATCAGAAGCCCTACCGCCGCATGATGATGGAAGTTTTCGGCGCGAACGTTCATCGTTCGCCGTCAATGCTCACCCAAGCTGGTCGCAATCAGTTGGCACTCAACCCAAATCACACCGGCTCACTCGGCATCGCAATCAGCGAAGCAGTTGAAGTCGCCGCGCAAGATCCCGCAATCAACTACGCACTCGGTAGCGTTCTCAACCACGTGCTTCTGCACCAGACAATCATTGGCGAAGAAGCACTCAAACAATTCGCAAAGATCGGCGACTATCCAGACGTCATCGTCGGTTGTACCGGCGGCGGATCCAACTTCGCAGGCCTCTCGTTCCCGTTCATTCGCGAAAATCTCAAGAACGGCAAAAACACAAAGATCCGCGGAGTAGAACCTGCATCATGCCCATCACTCACACGCGGCGAATACCGATACGACTTCGGCGACACCGCTGGAATGACGCCACTTATGAAGATGCACACTCTCGGTCACGATTTCGTACCAGACCCAATTCACGCCGGTGGCCTCCGCTATCACGGCATGGCTCCGTTGATCTCACATGTTTACGAACTTGGTCTCATGGATGCTGTTGCGATGGGGCAACTCGATTGCTTCGCAGCAGGAGTTCAATTTGCCCGCACTGAAGGAATTGTGCCCGCACCAGAACCAACTCACGCACTTGCGGAAATCATTCGCCAAGCCAAAGAGTGCAAAGAGACAGGCGAAGAGAAAGTTCTTCTCACCGCCCTCTGTGGTCACGGCCACTTCGACTTGGCCGCTTACGACGCATTCCTCGGTGGAACGATGATTGATCACGAACTATCAGAGGCATCGATTCAAGCGGCTTTGGAGACGGTGCCAAGGATTTAGAGGATGGGACTCAATCACTCTATTCGAATTGTTGGTAATCCCGACAGATGTGGCATCACAACAAAAAGTTTTTGCACTTTTGTTGCGCAACAAGGAACTTGGATAAAGCGCGCATAAGGATACCTAATCTATTTTGGTCAATGTCAATAATACTTTCCAGCAGCAAAAGCGGTACTGATGCGTCTTGATAGCGTGTAATTCTAATGTCTCTCTCTAGGCAATTTGGATTATTGCCGTAGTCAATTGGCTTATTGATTCAGGGAATCTCGATGCTTTTTTATTCGTTGAACCTCTAAATCTGTGACTTCCAATTGTCCGGCACGAAGCAATGCATGCATCAGAATACTCCTGGCTAAAGTGACGACTTCGAAACAAGAATCAAGAAAAAGTGCGCAAAGTATTCCGAACAGCCAGTGTTCCAATTTCGGCGGGACCAGTTCTGCGAATGCCCGGTATCCGACTGCTCCAATAACGGTCGTCAACTGTATGCCAATTGCAATTACGAAAGGACTCAAAAATCCTAGGACTCCTGAGTTGCTTGCTGCTAGGAGCCTCATGTACGACTCAGAGATGAGTGCGACTACAAGGGCCATGGAAGCCGCGACGACACCGAGAAGGGCAGCAGAAATTGAGAGAAAATCGCCGGAAATGCTCACTCGTTCGCTGACATTGACAAGGCGCACCAGAAATACGGTCGCGATAGTTGCAAGCAGAGCGCTTGAAAGAAATTCGAAGGAGAATAGTTCAGATAACTTAAGGCGCCCAACGGAACCCCAGAACCCAACTTTCCTTCTAAGTTTTCCCATTTCTATCGCGCTCCTCTAATCCTGCTCCTTGCCAATGTTCCTGACTGCCCTTAGCACGTTCGTGGTTGCAGTATTCCAGTCATCTCCGACATCCGTGATCGGCGCACGCAAGACGCTTTCACGCTGATCATATTTTACTCTAGCACCATCTTTATTTCCTCTGGCCAAGACTCTTCCGAATGCGATCATGGCGGCCCGTATGAAACCTTGGCTGGTTTTGTCATTCGAGATTGCCTGTCTATCAAGTCCTTCTTCTCGGTCCAGTGCGGTGTACTTCTCTGTGATCGATTTTGCCCTAAGCGCATCTAGTCGCGCGAATAGATCATTGAACAACTCCTCTCCATCGGGATTTGGGCGTTGAAAAGTTAAAGTCAGGCTTGTGAGTTGGTCGAGGTCACTCATCCACGTAAGGAATTCGTGCTCGTCTCCCACTGGTTCGATATCCCACGCTGTAGCGTAAGAACCCGAGTTTCGTTCCCCTCGGTTAAATATCTCAGTGAGTACCTTATCTAGAACTATTTCCGTTGTGAACGTAGGGTGTTTTAAGATGCCAAGAAGACGTCCTTTTTCAATAAATACAAGTGGCGCAACTGCTGAATCTTCTCTCTCAACGACCTTGTCAATCCACATTTGATTTATGGGATCCCAAGATTGAGATAGTGCTTCGGCGGTTCGCGCCCAACCCAAGTGTCCAGTGAACTCGCGCCTCTTGTGGTCATATTCAAGATTTCCTATTTGCCAAGTTCGTTTTGGGTTCCGGCCGCTGGTGGCTGGCTCGCCTTTTTCAAGCACACTTTTTATGTGTGCAAGGAGATCCTCTGGAGCCTTGAATAGAGAGGGATCGCCCGTCATCGGGCGTCGGTTGATTTTATAAATTAGCACTTCGACGGTGCGACCGCTAAACCAGGGTTTCCCGATTTCGCTGGCGTCGCGGTTAACATTTGACTTATCTTTCGCCTCACCCGGCACTGTATCCACCTCATCTCGTAGTGCCAACCCTTGTTTATTAGGCAACCTTAGACAAATGGCTACGAAAGTACTAGATGCTATTTAGTGTTTAGTGGTCCAATGTTATTGAACATGCAGAATGGTCATTTTTGACGGAGCCGCCATGACGGTACCATCGAAATAAGTGCCTGCCCATCCCTGACCAGAAACTCTTGCAATATCGCCCCTGACCTCGGGCTTGCTTCACTATATATTTAACTCGCACTGGCTAGATCTTCAACTTTCCATGATAACCGAACCTGAAAATTCTTTTTGTCAGCCTCATCGCCTAAAGTATTCCTATGGCCTTCACCTTTGTTGATCTCTTTGCAGGGATTGGAGGGTTCCACGCAGCATTGGGAGCGATGGGCGGAAACTGTGTTTATGCCTCCGAGATAGATAAAGATGCAGCAAGGATTTACCAGCGCAATTGGGGATTGAAGCCAGATGGAGATATCACTCTGGCTGCGAACGATGACACTATGGAAGTCCCGGCACATGATGTTTTGGTTGGTGGATTTCCTTGTCAGCCATTCAGCAAGTCGGGAAAACAGCATGGTATGGAAGAAGCGCGTGGCACACTATTTTGGAACATTGCGAAAATTGTTGAGGTGCATCGTCCAACTCTCGTGCTCCTTGAAAATGTTAGGAACATTGCAGGGCCAAGGCATATTCATGAATGGGATGTGATTACTTCTACTCTCCGCCAATTGGGCTATCGAGTTAGCGATGCGCCGATGGTTGTGTCACCCCATCTAATCCGTCCTGAATTCGGCGGACGTCCTCAAGTAAGGGATCGTGTTTTCATCGCGGCTACCAAAATTCCAAAGGGGAGGAGGGAGCATGCCTTGCACACTGATATTCCTAATTTAGATTCGGTAACCTTGAATTGGGATCCTCAGAATTGGAATCTTAAAGTTGATTTACCGTTGGAAAAACCCAAAACTGCGAAGGCGAAGGATGCGGTCGCACTTGGTGATGCGGAAGTGATCTGGATTGAAGCATGGAACGAATTTGTTGAGATTATGCGTGAGCGCTTAAGTGGAGCATCTCTACCTGGGTTCCCGATCTGGGCTGATGATTGGGTGCATATTGAGGATCTTTACATCCCGGCAGGCACGCCTGATTGGAAATCCAATTTCTTAACCAAAAACGCTCAGTTCTATACGGAGCACAAAACAGTTCTTGATAAGTGGCTCAAGCGTTGGAACAACCTTGCAGATTTCCCTCCAAGCCGTAGAAAATTTGAATGGCAGGCACAAAATGCCACGAATCTATGGGAAACGGTGATGCACTTTCGCCCTTCGGGAATTCGTGCGAAACGTGCCACATATTTACCTGCCCTGGTTGCAATTACACAGACCTCCATTGTCGGACAGCAAAGGCGCCGAATTAGCACGCGCGAAGGTGCCAGGTTGCAGGGCCTTCCTGATTGGTTCGACTTTGTCGATCAACCCGACGCCCTTACCTTTAAGCAACTTGGCAATGGTGTAAATGTTGGTGCTGTTTATAACGTAATTAGAGCACAAGTTCTGCGTGATTTAGATTTACTTGGAGATCATCATGTATTAGTTAGATCGATTTTAGGTGCCCCACCGAGTCCTGATCTAGTGCTAGCCAACCACGCCAGGTTTCATGAGTTGTCTGTCGAATCCAAGAAGTACCATTTGGATTTTGATATTCCACTCAAATTAGTGAAGTAAATCTGAATTAGGTCGGTAAGACTTCCCAACCAAATATCTTTCCCTTGCCTCCGCAAGGGTGTCTCCACGCTCCTTCGAAATCCTTGGTAATTACTTCTTTCACCAAGTTTCTGGAAGTGAAAATCTGGTTGGCAAATTCAATCATTGGAGTAATACCTAGTTCACCCTTGCTGGGGTCATTTTTTCTGCATACCTCGCGAACATTCAGCACATATTCTGAGTGAGTAGGATGCAGTAGCAGCGCTTCGATACAAGTATCAAAATTATATTCAAAGCAATATCCGACAACTGCCTGTCTTCGGCCCATTGGGGCAGATCGCATTCTTTTTATGTCGTGAATCAAAGACCGATCCTTGAGATATGGAGAAAGAATTTTTTGAACACCGTAGTCATTGTTTTTTCCATTATTCCCAACAAGAGCAATATGCTTGATTTCGATTGCCCATTCTGGTGTTTCAAGAGGTGATCCATCTGTGGATAGAACTAAGTCGCAACTTGCTCTAGGAATATTGGGGTATGGAACCTCACGTTGGCTTGCGTTTGATGGATTGAAATCTGATGAATGGTCACCCCTCCACCAATTCAACAATTCTTCGACAAATTTGGGCTCGCGCATCGTCTTCACGCCTGGGAGATAGACCTCGCCCGTTCGTTGATTTGAAGATTCATGCTGAGTATGTTGGTCAACTTTGACCAAGCCTTCGGCAAATCTCTCCAAGATTTTGTCGAGTTCCATGGCGCCTTTCTAGTTCGTTGCTAACGAAATCGTAGTGATATTATGCAAAAAATGAATGCGAAAGTAGAGTGAAACCTGCCGCTATGCCTCCTAAGCAATACACAGGGTGAACCTGGCGGCGATGCCGATAATTTAATAGTGGGAATGTACATCCTGCCAAGTTGGCGGTACTTTCTTGTGAGCCGCGAGTGCATTTTAACCGATAGGCTTGAAATTTATGGAAAGGCTCTGAGTAAAGATATGGACGACTCGCCGATAGCATCCGTGACGCCATGGAAGCAGCGTTACTGGCGCAGGGCAAGGCCTTTTTACCCAGTCTATAGCGGTGACCACTTCAACCTCGTTGCTTACGACGCATTCCTCGGCGGCACGATGATTGATCGTGAGTTTTTTGATGCTTCGATCCAAGCGACCTTGGAGACAGTGCCAAGGATCTGATTCGAAGGGACAATGGCCTCTAGTTCGTTCTGGGAGAGGCTCATAATATTACGACGCGCCAGCGTCCTGGTGGGCTGGAAGACCATGGTGCGGAGAACCTACGCTAGCGTTCAACATTGATTCAATGCTTTGGATTGCGGGGGCTACCGATGGCGACCAAATCTCCGAAATTTAAGAGTGTATTTACCCTAGGAGGCATTGCTGCCGAAACCGATAATTTGCTGGAGGAGGCATTTTACAATTCAAGCGACTATAACGTGATCTCTTCAAAGTCCGACCGTCGGTGTTTCATCATTGGTAGGACTGGCTCCGGAAAATCGGCCTCTTTACAAAGACTCGAAGACGAGCATCCAGAACACGTTATTAGAATCAATCCAGAGAATCTCGCATTGCCATACATCACAAATCTGCAACTAATTCAGAAGTTAGATGGACTTGGAGTTAACCTTGACCTTTTCTGGTCCATGCTTTGGAAGCACGTATTGTTGGTTGAAATAATAAAGCACCGATACCATGTAAATTCTGCCATCGCGAAGCAAAATTTTTTTACGATTCTGCGTGAAAAGATTACTTCTGACCATACAAAGAAGCAGGCGCTAGATTATCTTGAACAGTTCGAAGATCGCTTTTGGGAAGATACGGACGTCCGAATCCGCGGTATTACGGAGTCTTTTCGACAAAAGGTGGACGAGGCGGCAAGCGTCCATCTGATGACCGCGGGCGTCGGCGTAGGCGCAGATGGCGGAACAGAAGTAGAAAACTACGTAGAGACGCGGCGTGAAGAAGCCGATAGGTATCAAAGGATTGTGAATGACACCCAACTAACTCGGCTAAATGCGATGTTGGATGTGCTTGACGAATACATATTGGATGACGACCGTAATTTTACTTACGTGGTAATTGATGATTTAGATAGGGAGTGGGTCGATGAAGGAATAGCAAATGACTTGATTCGATGCCTCTTCCGGACAGTTCTAGATTTGAAGCGAGTGGGCAATCTAAAGATTCTGGTGGCGCTTAGATCGAATATCTTTCAGGAGTTAGATTTTGGGCGAAAGAGCGGCGGCCAAGAAGAGAAATTCCGAGGACTTGTCCTGGACTTAAAGTGGTCGCCCGCGGATCTCGAGGAGATGCTGGATGAGAGAGTTGCAGTTGCCGCGGCAAAGTCGGGAATAGTGGCGAAAACATTGGACGACCTGCTTCCAAATCCCAATAAGACCCGCGGAAATGCTCTCGACTATATTTTGGATCGCACCCTAATGAGACCACGAGATGCGATCTCGTTTGCTAACGAGTGTTTTATAGCTGGGGCGGATAAGAATCGTCTCGGTTGGGAAGAAATCCAGTCGGCCGAACCGATTTACTCGAGCAAAATGCTCCTTTCGCTGCGAGACGAATGGAAGGGCACTTACCCGAGCATCGACAAGGCGGTCGAGAAATTTAGAGGGAGCCCAATGAAGATGTCTCGGGAAGAGTTGACCCCTCGACTCGACGAGATTTTACTTCTTGTGAGTGATCCCAAGATCGATGGCGTTGGATGGCTGACCGCCGTTAGCAGTGAAATGTGGAATTCTCCACCCGGAGTCTACGATTTCACTATTTACCAACCGTTGTTGGAGATACTTTTTTCGACAGGCCTACTTGGATGCGCAACCAAAGAGCGAGCACTTCCTACCTATTACTTTGAGGATCGTCACTTTATAAGTCGAAGCACTACGTTCGCCAAGGCAATGTATTTTCACATACATCGTGCCTACCAATCAGGCCTTGAAATCAAACCCAGTGCGTAGTTCGTGCAGTTTAGGAAATTCTTAACACTTTCTTTAACCAGTGTTTCGAAGGCCTGCCGCGATGCCGTTGATTGTCAGGAGTAATGCTCGTCGGAGCAGAGGATCGGTACTTGCTTCTGCAGAGCGCACCCGCTCCAACAAGTTGACCTGAAGCAGATGCAACGGGGCGAGGTAGGCATCGCGAACCCCGAG